>JACQVA010000183.1 GCA_016210005.1 Deltaproteobacteria bacterium
CGCCAGCTCCGTTGCCGCCAGCCACAGCTCCGCCGGCATCGGCGAACGCTTCACCCGCGTCCAGCGCCACCGTTCTATCCGCCCTCGCAGCTCACTCAGTCGTGCCAGTCCCTGCGTTGCGCTGTTCTCCCTTGCCATTCGACAATCCTCCTCTCGTCGAGATGGCCGGGGAGGTTAGTCGAACGCGACGTCAGCGCGCATGCATGCTCACCGGAAGGACACGCTATACCAGCGGCGCTCCTTTCGATCTCGGAGATGACCACGCGCGCTATGAATTCCCCTCGGCCCCGTGCTGGATTGAGCCGCCCTCACGGCGGCGACTTGGGGCCGGCCGTGAAGTTCACGGCACACGGCCTGACGCCCCGCTATCCTCGGGGCTGCGCCATGGCCGAGATCACCGATCGCAGCGGCGTGGTGAGGGGTCGAGGGCAAGCAGGGAACCGTTAAGGCGCGATGGGTTAGGGTCGGAGGACGCCTTACGTCTCCTGCCTTACGCCGCACGGCGCTGCGGACGCCGCCGCCTCAACTCACTGGACAGGCGCTCGCGTAACCAAAGGTTCGCAACCGTTTCAGGCGAGAGGCCCCGAGTTTTCGACACGGCGCGCAGCTGTGCGGCAATATCCGGATCGACCGCCAGCAGGTGAATACGCCGTTGCAGCCGGAAATTCACCTTCGCTGGCTTGAGATACCCCTCGTAGTCCGCCAGGCTGTGGCCATCCCAAAAGTCCACTGCCGCCTCCAGGTTGGCGAAATCTTTCGGGAGTGGGTCCTTCTTACTTGCGGCCATACAAACGACGCTCCTTTCGATCCATGTCTCGCGCACTGATGATGAGCGCTCGATTACCTTTCTTCCTAATGAAGAGAATCGTCAAGTATCGCCCGGCCGTTGTCCGACCCAACGCAGCATAGAGATCTTCGCCCGCCACATGGCCAGGTTCGAGGCGTCTGACAAGCGGTGTCCGCAACAAGGCATCCTCCACCTCTTCGATCGACACACCGTGCTTGCGCTCAAGCTTTGCAACGATCTCGTCAAGCCACAGAATCTCTGAGATGACCACCTGAGATTTCCCCCGGCGCACTGTTGAATTCGGGAACCTTCGAATCGACGCGACACGTCGCCCAAGCCGCCCGCACGGCGGCGACTTGGGGCCGGCCGTGAAGTTCGCGGCACACGGACTGACACCCCGCTATCCTCGGGGCTGCGCCCTGGGCGCCACCAGCAGACGGGGGAACAGCGCTGACATGTCGCCGTCACTCTACGCCGCAAAATGACGCCGTGCTAGCGCTTTCAGCGCCGGGAAGCACTCGCCCTGCTTGGCGTCTCCGTCGGGGCCTCATAGCCGACGACCCAGCGCCCCTCAGTCACTTGCGCCGAGCCGCAGTCCAAACACGCTAACCCAAACGGGGTGGAGCCAATGTGCCTCGGCATCCCCCACCTCGCGTGCGATTCCAGTGGGGACCGAAGAAGGCGGCTTCCAATCCTGCCTCTGCCCTCGTGCACTGCCCTCTTCGCGATCAGTGCATGCCGTGGCTGCCGCTGCTGCATAGACCGCCGGCATTTTTACGGCTATTCTGCCGGCGATGTATCCACGTGAGCTGGCGCTGCCGCAGCGCTCGTTCTTTCTCTTCGGCCCGCGCGGGACCGGCAAGACCACCTGGCTGCGCTCGGTCTTGCCGAGCGCCCACTGGGTCGACCTGCTCGTCGATCGCGAGCTGATCCGGCTCATGCGCCAGCCCGGCCGCTTCACCCAGGAGGTCGAGGCGCTGCCGGCGGGCACCTGGGTGGTCGTCGACGAAGTGCAGAAGCTGCCGCCGATTCTCAACGAGGTGCAAGACCTCATCACCAGGCGCGGCCCGCGCTACCGCTTCGCGCTGACCGGGTCGAGCGCGCGCAAGCTCAAGCGCGGCCACGCCAACCTGCTGCCCGGCCGGCTCATTAACCGCAAGTTCTTCCCCTTGACTGCGGCCGAGATCGGGGATGACTTCAGCATCGACGGCGTCCTGCGCTTCGGCACCCTGCCGGCGGTGATCGCCGAAAGCGGCGGCGACGGTGCGCGCATTGACTTGCTGGAAGCTTACGCCGAGAACTATCTCACGCAAGAGATTCGCCAGGAAGCGGTGGTCAAACAACTGGACTCCTTCACCCGTTTCCTCGAAGTCGCGGCGGTGATGAACGCCGAGGTCGTCAACGTCGCCGGCATTGCACGAGACGCGGCGGTGGCACGTCCGACCGTGCAGGGCTACTTCGAGATTCTTACCGACACACTCATCGGCGCCTGGCTGCCGGCGTGGCGGCCGCGCGCAAAAGTGAAAGAGCTTCGTCACTCGAAGTTTTATTTCTTCGATGCCGGCGCGGTGCGGGCGCTGGCCGGGCGGCTACGCGAGCCGCTCGGCGCCGAGGAGCGGGGCCACTTGCTGGAAACCTACGTGTTGCACGAGCTGCGGGCGTACCTAAACCGTTCCGGCTGCGGCGGTCAACTCGCGTACTGGCGTACGCCTGCGGGCTCTGAAGTGGATTTCGTCTGGACCCGGGCCGACTCGGCCGTTGGCATCGAGGTGAAAGCCGCAACCCGTTGGCGCCAAGGCGACGGCGCGGCGCTCAAGCACCTGGCGGAGGAGAAACACCTCAAGCGCGCCTTCGGCGTTTACCTCGGCCGCGAGCCGCTACGCGATGGCGCGGCGCTCATCCTGCCGCTGCGCGAATTCCTCGACCGTCTCGCCGCTGGAGCGGTTATCGGCTGAAGCACTCGCCTTGCTCGGCGCCGTTGCGCCGTGGCGCGAGAAACCCCTCGATCCAGCGCCCTGCGGAATCGGAGCCGCGTCTCTTCAAACGACCGGGTTGAGCCGCTTGACTCGCAGCCTGCCGGCGCGACGCGCTCAACGCGGCCCCGCCACTGCTCAGGCGCTCAGGCAGGGCGCGAATGGCCGTGGCCATCACAAACGGGAAGATCCCCCGCCGAGGCACAGCGAGGCCCAGGCCGAGCGGGCGGCGCCCTCAACCGGCTTATGGCGTCGGCGTTGCCGTCGGCACCTCATAGCCAACCACCCAGCGCACGTCGGTCACCTGCGCCGAGCCGCAGTTCAAACACGCAAATCCAAACGGGGTGGAGCCAATGGCAGCGACATCCCACGCCTCCGCGCCGACGGGCTCACCCGGGTTGAAACCGTCGAAGATAAAGCAGTCCGCGTAGTTTGCGGTCAGAGCCCCGCCGATCTTGACGTCATCGTTGATCGCTCGCGCCACGGCGGAATAGCTCGTCCCCTTCGCCTTGATCCACATGAGCGTACCGTGGACGGGGTCCGTGATGCCCGTCTGCTCCCCCGCCGGGTGATCGAACGTGCAGGGGGTGCCGGACGCACTCAGTGTAGTGGCATCGCCGTCGCTCGGCGGGTCCTCGTCGACGCAGGTGTACAAGCCGTCATTGCTGCAGCTGTCGCTTGGCGTCTGCACACAGGAATATGTTGATGTCGGTTGCAGTGATTGCCAGCGCACGTTGCCGGGCCAGCTGGCGTCGTCGTGTACGTCCACGTCATCGAACGAGATATCTGCCGTCGTGCCCCACCCGTGCATGCTTCCAATGTACACGTAGTGAAACTCGCCATTGCCAGTACCCACACCCCAGCAATCTGCCGAATCGATGATGTTGCCGCCGGCGCTTAGGAGGTCCAAGTGCAGATCGACATCGGTCCCTTTGACGGCACGTAGCTGCAAGCCATAGGTGCTTCCGGCCTCCAATTGCGTAGCTATCGTCCCGCACGTAGCCGCTGCCCCAACTACTGTTTGCAGCTGCACCTCGCATCGTTTGATTGCGATTGAAGCGGTTGCAATTTTCCTGTCCATGTCAACAGCAACCGCGCACGTGAGCCGCCGGCCCGCTGGCGCTCGCGAGTTGCGACGGAGTTCATGCCGGTCCGCTCGACGCGCTTGTTAGCGGCGGTCCGCTCGCTCACGCCAGTAATCCGGACGCCGATGCTGGTGGGCGACCGCAACAAGATAAACGTACTCTTCCCAGACGCGATAGATGACGTTGTACGGAAACCCGGAAACGATCCGCTTGCGAAAGCCACCGGCAAGCGGCGTGCCTGCCTCAGGGCTGGCCGAAATACGCTCGGCGGCTTCCTCGACCGCAGCAAGAAAGCGGAGCCCAAGTCCCTCAAGGCGTGCCTGATAGAACTCCACGGACTCGCTGGCTTCCGCCCGAGCATCCGGGTGGAATATGGCCTCCTTCACGAGCGCAGCTTTGCACGCAGTTGCGCGAAGACTTCTCGAGCCGGTATCCCCTGAACGACGCCGTCCCGCAGCTCCTGGAAGCGTCGCTCCGCCTCGACAAGCCAGAGCTTCTCGATCTCCTCCGGTGACTCCACGCTCTCCTCGAGGCTTGCTAGTAGATCCACCGCGAGCCGTGCACGATCCTCGGGTGGTAAGCGGAGAGCATCGTCCTCGATCTCAGCCAGCGAATGTGCCATCTCGTCCTCCACTCTGCTAACCACGGTAGCACGGCTGGCCTACGTGCCGCCAACTTCTACACACAGCAGCACCAATACTACTGCGGAGTCGATCTCCATGCACGCTCGATGTACGTCTGCATCCTCGATGCCGCGGGCACCGTCGTGGTGCACAAGGACCTGCCCGCCGAGCCCGACTCCTTCCTGCGCGTGATTGCGCCGTACCGCGATAACCTCGCCGTCGCCGTCGAGTGCATCTTTCGGCTCGGCCGACGCACCGCCAAGCAGCACGTCGCCAACGCCTTCTACCGCCTGCGCTCGGTCCCCGGCATCGGCAAGATCATCGCCCTGGTCATCCTCTACGAGATCCACGACATCACTCGCTTTCCGCGCGTGCAGGACTTCGCCTCCTACTGCCGCGATCAACGGAGAGCCCGAGCTGCCGCTGGAGCACTTACATGTGCGGCCGCCTGAAAGCCGAAGCGCGCCGGCCGGCGTGCACCGATCCGGCGTACCGAAGACGATTCAAGAGCGCGCCTGGACGTCGCCGATCTGGTACCAGCCGCGGCGCGGATAGCTCTCACCCGAGCAGGGTGCGCGCGTGGCGGCCGAGCAACCGCCGGCCGGCGACGATTATGGCGACCGACCCGGCAAGGCCGACCGTGAACGCGCACGAGTCCAGAATCACCCGGCGCGGGTGGAAAGCGTGGTACAGCGGAACCACCGCATAGGTCCACCACACCGAGATGCAAAAGAAGTGGTACAGGTAGATCGGGTAGGTCGCCTCGCTCAGCCAGCGAACGGCGGCGCGCCCGCGCCAGTCGAAGGCGAAGAGAAAGATGCCGAAGATGACGCCGTACCTGTGGAAGTACTCCATTGTGACCCAGGTATTGCTGCGCTTGTGCGGAAGCACCCACATCGCGGCGATCGACACCCCGATGGCGACTAGCAGCAGAACCAAGCCGCCCCGCCGGCGGAAGCGAGGCGTGAGCCGTCTGATTGCGGGCAGGTGCTGGGCCACAAACCAGCCAACCACGAACGGGGTGGAGCCAATAGCAGCGGCTTCTGTTGAAGCCAGACCGAGAGGCACGGGATCTCCGTGCATAGAGCGACGAACTCGTCGTCCTCGTCGGACCAAGACACGCGGTACCAGTAGTGTGGAATCATCTCGGGCTGGCACCGCCCGCTGTACGCGCCGGATTATGGTCTTCGGCCCGAGGTTGATGCCGGATGCTTGGGCGATCGCGCGTGCGGCCTGTTCCCGTCGCGCGGTTTGGGCGAAATTCTTTCTGCCTGCGGCGGGCGGTTCATTTGACGCCGGCCGGCATGCTCGCTAAAGGGGCGCCCATGACGGCTACAACGCGCTTGAACATTGGCGGTTTGCTTCTGCTGGCGCTGACGCTGGGCAACGGCTGCTCCAAGCCGACAGCGGGTACGCTGACGCTGGTGCCCTCAGGCATGAACATCACTGGCGGTGCCATGCGCAACAAGAACGGCAGCGTGGTTTTCTGGGGCAACGGCAAGCTGCAATCGAAGGTCTACCTGGAGAAGGGGCCGGTCACGATCACTATCCGGGCGGCCGGCAACGTGGTCGACGGCGCCGGGCCGGTGGTGACCGTGGATCTGGAAGCGCGCATCGTCGGCAAGCTAGCCGTCGCCGACAAGCAACAGAAGGAGTACGTCATTACCACCACCGCGCAGAACAGCGGCACGTCGATTCTTGGCATGTCCTTCGATAACCACGTCAAGAAGGAGACCGGACTGAAGGGGCGCTGGCTGGTGGTCGAAGCGGTCAGCATCAGCCAGGGCGGCTGAGTTCCTCGCGGGGGCGTCAGCCGATGAGCAGTCGTGAACGGGGGCCCAAGAGGCGTCGGCCCACCCAGACAACCGCCAGCGCCCCGAGAATAGTGATCACAAACGACCCGGCGTCCAGCGCCAACGTCGAAATCGACAACCGCTGCCGCAACCAACCCATCGCCAACACACGATACAGCGCGATGAAAAGGAAATGGTAGAGGTAGATGCACTAGTGTCCGGCTTATGCGCCATGTGCCACAAGGGCTTCCGCGCCGAGCGCCCTCGTGGGTCGTCGTTCGAGCAAGCATTGCTGCTCGGAATCGGCGGCAAACCACGTGAAACTCAACTGAACCGGCCGGTCCAGTTTGCGCTGCTCGGTCTTGCTGTCAAGCAGTGCCGCGAGTAGCGCCCGCAGCTCGACGCGGTCGAACAGATTCACCTCGATCCGCTTGGCGGTCTCGTACAGCGAGAGCGGCGAGCGGGTGGAGTACTTCAGGTAGGAGAGCAAGAGGTACGCGATCATCGCCACAAAGACCTGGCTCATGACGGCGTTCTCGCTCGTCCCGATGAAGGTCTTGATGCGCAAGTGCTGCTTGATCCACTTGAAGAACAACTCCACCTGCCAGCGGGCGCGGTAAATCTCCGCGACCGTCTTCGCACTCAGGCGGAAGTGATTGGTGAGGAAGAAGTACCGCTTGCCGGTGCCCGGATCGATGTAGCCGATGCGCCGCAACTCGACCGGGATGCTGTCCGCTTTACTGCCTTTGATTCGTGTCCTTCCGGTGAGCATGCATGCGCGCTGACGTCGCGTTCGACTAACCTCCCCGGCCATCTCGACGAGAGGAGGATGGTCGAATGGCAAGGGAGAGCAGCGGAACGCAGGGACTGGCACGACTGAGTGAGCTGCGA
>JACQVA010000184.1 GCA_016210005.1 Deltaproteobacteria bacterium
GTCTGACAGTACTGTGTACTGTCAGGCCGAGGCCCATGGCCGAAAGGGACGAAATTTGTAATTCCAGCGAAAGCGGGAATGACGGCCATAACACCGAACAGGATCAGGGTCGGCACCACGTTACCCACAAATTTGTCGCGCACCCGGACCGGTTCGCCATCCTTGATTTCTGCCGGCCGGGGAGTAGCCTGCACGGCCATGCACCTGCCTCGCTTCATGCGGCGCGTAAACCGTATCTTCACCAACCCGCTCATGGGCAGCTTCGCCTGGCTGGTGCCGCCGCTGGCGATGGTGCACCACCTCGGGCGCAAGAGCGGGCGCGAGTACCGTACACCGGTGGTGGCTTTTCCCAGCGCTACCGGCTTCGTGATCCCCATGACTTATGGCCGTGACGTTGACTGGGCGCGCAACATCGTCAGCGCACATGGATGCGAAGTCATGCAAATGGGCCGGAGCACCAGCCTGTGCAACCCGCGCATCGTGGGTTTCAAGGCGGCCGAGCCCCACCTGCCCGCGTTCGTGCGCCCAGCCCTGCGCGCCGCCGATTTCCCTGGCTACGTGTTGCTGGATCTCGCCAACGAGCACGCGCGCCGTGCCGCCAAGCACCCGCCCGCCGCCAAGCGCCGCCCGGGCGGCAGCAGCAAGAGGCTCTAGCGCGTCGCTAACCGCACCACCTTTGCCTTGTCGATCGCACGGTGGCGGGCGATCTGGCTGAGGCTGCGGCAGCTTGCAACGGGCAAGGGCGCGTGGAAATAGGCCCCGGGGCGCGCGCCCCGGCGATCAAGGAGCCACACACATGACATTATTCGAACGAACAAGAATCGGCACCATGGAGGTCAAGAATCGCGTCGCCATGGCGCCGATGGGGACAGCCGGGCTGGCCGACAGCGATCTCGGCTATTCGCGCCGGCTGATCGAGTTCTATGCGGCGCGTGCCCAGGGCGCCACCGGCATGATCATCACCGGCGCCGCCATCGCCAACACCCGGCTCGAAGGCGGCCTCGCGCACTTCTTGCCCCGCCTCGATAGCCCCAAGTACGTCTCGCGCTTGAGCGAGCTGTGTGATGCCGTCCACCACTACGATGCCAAGCTGGTGTTGCAACTGAGCGCCGGCTTCGGCCGCGTCAATTACTTGCTCGGCAATACCATCCTGCCGCCGATCTCGGCCTCGGAGGTGCCCTGCTTCCATGACCCCAGCGTCACCACCCGTGCACTAACGGTCGAGGAGATCGGCGAGCTCATGATGTCCTTCGCCATGGCAGCAGCCATGGCCAAGATGGCCGGCGTCGATGCCATCGAGATCCAGGGCTACGGCGGCTATCTCATCGATCAGTTCCAGAGCGCACTGTGGAACCGCCGCACCGACCACTACGGCGGCGATCTCGATGGCCGGCTGCGCTTCTCGCTCGAACTCATCGGCGCTACCCGCAGCCTGGTAGGGCCGGATTTCCCGATCATCTACAAGTTCACTCCCGATCATTACATACCGGGCGGACGCCAACTCGACGAGGGCCTGGAAATCGCCCGCCGGCTCGAACGCGCCGGGGTCGACGCCCTGCACGTCGACGGCGGTTGCTACGAAGTGTGGCACCGCGTCATCCCCAGTATGTACGAGGCCCAGGCCTGCCAGATCCCGCTGGCACAAGCCGTAAAACAGGTAGTGAAGCTGCCGGTCATTGCCCACGGCAAGCTCGGCAACCCGGCGGTGGCGAAACAAGTCATCGAGGACGGCCAGGCGGATTTCGTCGCCCTGGGCCGGCCGCTGCTCGCCGATCCGGCGTGGGCCAAGAAGGTGAAGCAAGGGCGCATCGGCGACATCCGGCCGTGCATTGCCTGCAACGAAACCTGCCTGGGTAAGAAGTTCTACGTCAGCTGCACGGTCAACCCGCAGACCGGCATGGAACGCGACTACGCGCTGGTGCCGGTCGGGCGTAAGCGCAAGGTGCTGGTCATCGGCGGCGGTCCGGGCGGCCTGGAAGCGGCGCGGGCCGCCGCCGCTCGCGGTTGTGAGGTCACGCTGTGGGAGCAGACCGCTCGCCTGGGCGGCAAGATGCACGTCGCCGCGGTGCCGGAGTTCAAGCGCGACATTCGGCCGCTCATTCGCTTTCTCTCTACCGAGGTCGAGAAGGCCGGCGTCAAGGTGGAGTTGCAGAAGGCCGCCACGCCCACGCTGGTGCAGCAACACCGGCCCGACGTGGTGATTGTCGCCACCGGCTCGCAATTCAAGCTGCCGGCGGTGCCCGGGGTGGAGAGCCGGCACGTGCTCAATACCGTCGAGTTGTACCAGCGGCCCGAGTCGCTGGGAGAGCGGGTGCTGGTGGTCGGCGGCGGCCTGTGCGGCTGCGAGGCGGCCGTCTACCTGGCGCAGCAAGGCCGGCGGGTGACCATCGTCGAGATGATGCCGGAGATGGTGCCGCAAGGCAGTAAGACCATCAACACCATCCTGGCAATCAAGGCCCTGCTGGCGCAAGCTCAGGTGACCGTGATGACCAGCACCAAGCTGGTCGAGATCACCCCCCGCGGCGCGATGGTCGAGCGCAACGGCGGCCGCGAGGAACTGGCAGCGGACAGCGTCGTCATCGCCACCGGCTTCACCCCCGATCTCACACTACGTGATGCGCTGGAGCAGCTGGGGACGGAGGCGGTCGCCGTCGGCGACTGCAACCGGCCGCGCACCATCCAGGAGGCGATTTGGGAAGGCTATCACGCCGCCCGCGTGATCAGCTGACCGTGACCGCGGCCCGGGCGCAGCCAGCGGCCTGCCGCAGCGCGCGGGCCGCATACACCCGCGTTAGGTGAGCGCGCTATTCGGCCGAGGCAAACAGATCCGAGAGCACCGTGACGCCCTGTGCCACTTGCTGCGTTGCGGCTGTATAGCAACGGCGGTTCGGGCCTTTGGTTCACCAGCGCCGCCGCCGGTCTCCTACAACGGATTGAACGGATTAAAGGGATCGAGCGGAACTGGACGCCGACCTTTGCCCCAGGCTACACCAGGCGCGGGATCGCATCTTCTTGGTTCTTGGCCTAATTCGCGCACCTTCGGGCGCGCTGCGCGCTCTTGCTCTTGAGACGTCGGCTGTTGCTTTGGTGCATCAGCCAGCATAAACTTCATCCGCAAATGATGAGATGTCTATGGAGGTAACGATGCTGACGAGAAGGAACCTGGCACTTGGGGTCATAGCCGTCCTAGTGGTCTCCTCTTTGTCCGGCTGCGCGGCCTGGCAGAACACGTCGCGGACCACCAAGGGCGCAGTGCTCGGAACAGCGGGGGGCGCAGGAGCCGGAGCCGCAATCGGCGCGATCGTCGGCGGTGGCAAGGGTGCCGGCAAGGGCGCTGCCATCGGCGCGGTGGTCGGCGGCCTCGCCGGTACGGGCATCGGCTACTACATGGAACAGCAGGCAAAGGAGATGGAGGCGGTTCTCGCCGAACAGGACCGCCTGCGCCGCCGCCAAGATCAACTCGACATCGAGCTTTCGAGCGACGTGCTCTTCGAGTCCGGCAAAGCGTACCTTCAACCCGGCGCGCGCGACAAGCTCGCCCGCTTCGCCGGCGTGCTCAATCGCTACCCGGAGAGCCGCGTCGCGGTTGTCGGGCACACCGACAACCGCGGCAGCGACGAGCTGAACTACAGCCTATCCAAACAGCGCGCCGACGCGGTGGCGTCCGTTTTCTCGGCGAGCGGCGTATCGCCAAGCCGCATGACTACACTCGGCGAGGGGAAGTCGCGCCCCGTGGCCACCAACGAGACTCCGGAGGGTCGCGCGCAGAACCGGCGCGTCGATGTGCACGTGATGCCCGCCGATCAGGCCGGCTCGCCAGCGGGTGCTGGGTCGGAGCCTTACTGATACGTTCGGGAAGACTCCGATCCGCCAATCGCCGAGGTGGCGGCCGGTACAGCGGTGCACGCTGCCGTACCGGGATCTAGACGTATGGTCGCCCGGATCGCGTCCATCCTTTGATGCCAGCGAAACCCGGCGACTCAGTCACAGTTGCCCAGGCGTTTGCCCTTCCACTTCGTCTCCATCGTCATCGCCTGCGGGCCCATCTGCATGTTCACCGTCATGCCCCCTTCGACGCTATCGCCGTGCCCGGTCAGCGTCGCGCGCCCCTTCATCTCGGGACCCTTCGCACCTTTGCAGGTGACCTCGAAGGTGTGCGTATTCCCGGAGACCTCGCGTCCGCTCAGCGTGCAGTGGCCATCCTTGGTCAATCCCTTCATCGCGTTGTCGGGATCGGTATCCTTCTCCGTGAGGCACTTCGTCTGAGTCTTGGTCTGCGGCTGCGGCATTACCGACATGACCGAAGTGGTCTCGAACTGCCACTTCCCGGCCCTCATCTCGAAGGCGGCGAAGACCGCAGCGGGCGCGAGAGTAACGGCAGCGGTGACAAGCGTAACACGAATGCCAAACATGGATCCCTCCCCGATCGGTTCCGGGCACCTTACCAGTTGAGCGGCCTAGTGCAACCGATTACTTTTGGACCGGAAGGTCGGCGGGCCGTCCCTTGACAGCGGGTTCAAGCGCGTTCTAAGGGGTGGTGTGTCCAAGCGCACTAAGGTAGACGCCTCATTTGTCATCGTGCAATCGGCGGAGTCGTCCATGAATGAGAGGAACGACAAGGCGTGAGACCAGCCTGGTTCGCGGCCAGCATCTATTCGATCGCGTTGTTCGTCGCGGTCGACCTCGCCGCATCCTCTGACGGCAGGGCCGAGCCGCCCGCGGGTTCAGAGAAACTCGTGCTGGCGGCGGAGGTGGCGGAACGTATTGACTACCTGACGTTCGCACAGGGGGCGGTACCGATCCGGGTTGGCGGCGCGGGGGCAAAGCAGGGCGCCAACTTCGAGCATGCCGTCCGTGTCATCGACGGCGACGCCACGAGCTTCTCGATCGTCAGCAAGGCAACGGCCGGGACCGACACCGAATTTGTCTATATGTTGCCGGCGCCCACGACGTTCGATCGGTTTGCGGTACCGGGCATCCTGGAGACGCCAAGCCCATCCACGACGTTCACTCGCCTGGTCGAGGTGCACGGATCCGCGACGGGTCCTGACGAGGGATTTACGCTTCTTTCGTCCGCGACGCTGCATACGCATCGAAAACGCGGCCAGGTAACGGAGCTCACAGTCGCATGGAAGCGTCCGGTGCGCTGGGTCAAAGTACGATTGGTGGGCGGCATCGAGATGCTACGGCCCGAGATGTCGTTGGAATTCAGCGAGATCATCGGTAACGGCACACAGGAATCGCCGCCGCTAGCCGAGTATTTCACCGGCGCCTGGCGCGGTGCGGGGGTGAAGCTCGAGATGAAACAAGCGGGCCCTCTCGTGTCCGGTTGTTACGACAACAGCGGAGACCTCAAGGGGACCGTGAGCGGCAACATCCTGCAGGCCACTGGAGTCGACCGCTCCGACGGTGTACAGAGCACTTTCATACTGTCCGTGGTTGACGATGGAACGATCCGCGGAGTCCGCTCGACGAACAAGGGACCCTTCCGACTCTACACCGGGCCGACCGCAGCTTCCGGTGCGGCTTCCATCTGCAAAGATCCCCCGGCGCCGAGACTCGGTTGCGGTTCCATCATTCACGGGATTCGTTTCGCGTTCGATTCCGCCGAGATCCAACCAGCCTCCGAGCCGGTCCTCGCCGAGCTGTTCAAGGGACTCAAGTCCGACCCCAGCGGCGCAATCATCATCGAAGGTCACACCTCGAGCGAGGGCTCGGACAGCTACAACCAGGAGCTCTCGGAGCGGCGAGCCCGCGCGGTCGTGGAGGATCTTGTGCGGCGCGGAGTGGCCGCGAATAGAATTAGTGCCGCCGGGCTAGGGGAACGCCGTCCAATTGCCGGCAACAACGACGAGAGCGGCCGCTCGCTGAATCGCCGAGTCGAGGTCCGTTGCCGATGAAGACAATCCGGCGCAGCTCTTTGAATTCATTACGATCGACGGTCTGAGAACGCTCTCAACTCGACCGGAGGTGGACGGAGGTGGATACTGCCTCTCGATTTTCGAGACGACGACGCCGTATCTGGAGAACGCGCATCGCCAGCGTTTTGATCTTGGCCTCATCGGTCTTCTCCGGGTGCGGGTACGGCAAGGCCGGTGAGCCCTGCCAACGCACGGGCGACGGTTTCCTGGCGCATCACAACTGCGAGACGTTTTGTTTGTCTTTCCCCATTTCTTGTCCCGACGGGTCCAGTGGCACACCGAACCTCTGCGCCGGGAAAGAGAGCTGCGTGGAGGGGGAATGCCCCGTGGGCCAGGTGTGTATCCGGGTAAACGTCGACCGCTCGTTCTGTGTTCCCGACACGATCTGCCCAACGTGGCGCCAGATCGGCGTTCCGAATCCCGTGCTTACGCCCGATGCAGAGATCAAGCGTCAGATGAGCGCACCTCGCCGCAACCTCAAACCCGTCGATACGCCGTGAGCGCAGAACTCGAACGGAGATGCATGGCAGCGGAAAGGCTCGCGGCCCGCACGCACACGCCCCTGCGCTTTCTGGTCGCAAGCTTACTCGCGCTTCTGCTCGCGCGTCCGACTCTGGCGTGTCGATGCGTACCTCAAACACTCGATCACTACTTCGAACGCGCCGATCTGGTCATGGTGGCGCGCACTGTATCGACCCGCATCGTCAAGGGATCGCCGGACTTTCGAACGGCTGAGTTCGCGCCAGTCCAGGAACCTTACAAGGGCGACCCGAAGTCGATCGTTGCCTTTGCCACGCATCTTTCGTCGGCCAGTTGCGGAGTACCGGTCGAGGCGGGACAAATGTTTCTGATCTTCGCCGCGCGCGACGAACCCGGCGGGACCACAGCCTGGTTCGACTCCTGCAATGGAACCCGTCCCTTCGGCCCCGATGTGAAGGTCGTCGACTTCGTCGACACGCCGGCGGAGAAGATCCTTCTCCGCCTCGAGGGGTTGCGCACCGCCAATGCGGTTCGCGATCCGAGCGCGAATCCCGGCGGACCACGCCTCCCGAAGCCCGGCCATCCGCACGCCGAGTTGATCGGATTGCTCGAGCTTGTGACGGTGTTGAATCTCGACGAACCTGGCGCCTCATCACCACCACCGCGCCTGCCCTCTGCGGTGATCGAGGTGATGGCTTCGCCGGAGTCCGGGGCCGCAGTGGTCGCCCAGATTCGTCTTCCGACCGATATCATCACGCGAGAATTGGACTACGAGAGGAAGGCGGCCGTCGTGCTAGAGCAGCGAGCCGCTTGGTATCGGATCGCGCTGCCCCACGATCGTAGCGGATGGCTGAGCGCGCGCCTCGCTGGTCCTTTCCACCCGTTCGCGGAGCTCATCGTAAATCGCCTGTCCTACTTGACGGCCCATTGGGATGGCTGGATATGGCCCGATCCAGGCGCCGGCAACCCAGTGAATGCGAACGTGAAGCAGAGCGAGGGACGTCACGAGTACCCGGTAAACGTGCGCGGCACTCAGGACCTCGCTGGCACGCTCTGGCTCCAAGTCGAAATATTGAGTGCGAGCCCGTGCGAAGGTGGATCGCCGAAGACAGTAATAAGCGGTTGGGTGCCTGCCTATTCACCTGAAGGAAAGCTTACCGCCTGGTTCTATTCGCGTGGATGCTGATCCAGGTGGTTGTCGGGACACCGACTGGCCGGTGTCCCCTTCACCGATCCGGACGTGATCCAGGTCTCCGAGGCGGACAGCCCGCATAAAGGCCTAATTTGACTCATCCGCGAGCGCCGCACTGAACCCGTCCGACGCCCGCGACGGCGCGCCCAGATCGTGCGACACCGGTAACTGCAGGCTTCCAATTCGAGCTCACGAGCGGGTCTGAAGTGCGATAGAGGTGGATTCGACGGAACCTGGATCTCCTTGGGTTCACGTTTCGCTACGATCGCGACCTCCACGGAGGCATCGATATCTGAACGTGCAGCCCTCGAAGAAATCGGTGGCACGAAGGCGAGAGGCGCTGCGGGGCATCGCTCTCCTGCGGCCACGGGCATTCGCGCCATATGCCGCGGCCCTGCAAAGGTCAATCGCCGGCGCCCGCCGCACTCGACTGCGGCGGCGCGGCTTCACTTACGCTTACGTCGCGGAGGTGGAGAATTCGGCGGCGGGACATCGCCGGCGTCGCGAAGCGCGAGCTCCCGCTGTTGCAGGTGTTGGATCTCGTCCCGCAGTTCGGCGGCGCGCTCGAACTCCAAGTCCGCCGCCGCCTGACGCATCTGTCTTTCGAGCGCGGCGATGCGTTTGGGAATGTCCACCAGCGCCACATACTCCTCGCCCTCCTCCGCCACGATCGGCACCTCGACGTAATCGGCTTCGGCGACTTCGACCAGCCGGGCATCTATGGCCTTATGAATCGTTTGCGGCGTGATGCCGTGTTCGCGATTGAACGCCTCCTGCTTGGAACGGCGGCGGTTGGTCTCGTCGATGGCGCGGCGCATCGACTCGGTGACCCGGTCGGCGTACATCAGCACCGTCCCGTTGACGTTGCGGGCGGCGCGGCCGATGGTTTGAATCAACGAGCGCGTCGAGCGCAGGTAGCCTTCCTTGTCGGCATCCAAGATCGCCACCAGCGACACTTCGGGCAGATCGAGGCCTTCACGCAGCAGGTTGATACCCACCAAGACATCGAAGACGCCCTTGCGCAGATCGCGAATGATATCGACGCGCTCGATGGTCTCGATGTCGGAGTGCAGATAGCGCACGCGCACGCCCAGCCCCTGGTAATAGTCGGTGAGATCCTCGGCCATTTTCTTGGTCAGCGTCGTCACCAGCACACGCTCTCCGCGTCCTACCCGTTCATTGATATTCTCCAGCAAGTCGTCCACCTGCCGGCGCGCCGGCCGCACGATGATCGCCGGATCGGTCAGACCGGTGGGGCGAATCAGCTGTTCCACTACCACCCCGCCGGTTTGCGTCAGCTCGTAATCACCCGGGGTCGCCGACACGTACACCACCTGGCGCACGAGCTGCTCGAACTCCTGGAAGTTGAGCGGCCGGTTATCGAGCGCCGACGGCAGGCGGAAGCCGTATTCCACCAGCGTCTCCTTACGCGAGCGGTCACCGCGATACATGCCGCCGACCTGCGGCACAGTGACGTGGCTCTCGTCGATGAACAGCAGCCAGTCGTCGGGAAAGTAGTTCAGCAGCGTCGGCGGCGGCTCGCCGGTTTGCCGGCCGGTGAGGTGACGCGAGTAGTTCTCGATGCCGGGGCAGAAGCCCATCTCGGCCAGCAACTCCAAATCGTAAAGCGTGCGCTGCTCGATGCGCTGGGCTTCGAGCAGCTTGTTGTCCGCCCGCAGCTCGGCAATGCGCGTCTTCAATTCCGTGCGGATAGCGGCGACCGCTTTCTCCATGCGATCAGGCGAGGTGACGTAGTGGCTGGCGGGATAAATCGCGACCTTGTCGAGCCGCCGCAACACCTGCCCGCGCAGGGGATCGATCTCGGCTATGACCTCGACGGTGTCGCCGAACAGTTCGATGCGGAGGGCGCGCGCTTCTTCGTAGGCGGGAAACACCTCGACGACGTCGCCCCGCACGCGGAACGTGCCGCGATGGAAGTCATAATCGTTGCGCTGGTACTGGATATCGACCAGCTTGCGCAGCAGCCAGTCGCGATCCACCTGGCTGTCGCGCTCGAGGAAGATGAGCATCTCGAAGTACGCCTCGGGCGAGCCCAGGCCGTAGATGCACGAAACGCTGGCGACGATCAGCACGTCGTTGCGCTCGAGCAGGGCTTTGGTCGCCGAGTGGCGCATCTTGTCGATCTCGTCGTTGATCGCGGAGTCCTTCTCGATGTAGGTGTCCGTGCTCGGCACGTAGGCTTCCGGCTGGTAGTAGTCGTAGTAGCTGACGAAGTACCGCACGGCGTTCTCAGGAAACAGGGTCTTGAACTCGTTATAGAGCTGCGCCGCCAGCGTTTTGTTCGGCGCGATCACCAGCGCCGGTTTGTTCACCCGCGCCACCACGTTGGCCATGGTGAAGGTCTTGCCGGAACCGGTGACACCGAGCAGCACCTGCGCCCGGCGGCCTTGCTCGATGCCGTCGCGGAGCTGCGCGATGGCCTCGGGCTGGTCCCCCTGCGGCACGAAGTCGGCGACCAGGCGGAAGGCGCCCTCGCCTCTCATGCGACATAACCTCCAGCCACCGCCGGCGTGCCGCCGCACTCCAGTCGCCGGCGCCGCTGCCATATGTGCACGCTCATGGCGCTGGCTTATAGCAGAGCACGGCCTGGATTGAATTGAGGTTGTTCTTGTGGCCAGATGCGGTCACATTTGGATGCGGGAGGTCCTTCATGCGAACACTGAGTGGGGTTGTCGCGATCGCGGCGTTGTTGCTGGCAGCGGTGGTAGCCCGAGCCGAGTCGCTAATGCAGTTCACCGTGGTGAACATCGAGTACGAGGGCAGCAAGATCTGGACGCCGGCGACGCTGGTGGTCGAAAAAGGGGACAAGGTGAAGCTGACGCTGATCAACAACGTGAAGTCCGAGCCGAGTCAGCACGGCTTCGCCATTGCGGCTTACAACATCGCTGAGCTCGTCGCCCGGGGCGAGCCTAAGACGGTGGAGTTCACCGCCGACAAGGCCGGCATCTTCCCGATCAACTGCCAGTTACATCCGACTCACGTAGGCGGCCAGCTCGTCGTGCTGCGGTAACCCGAGCCTGCTCACCGGCGAGCCGGCTCCTCAACCTGACGGATGCCGGCTTGCCGCCCGCGGGCATGGCCGAGGCCGCCCGGTTGCTCACTTGGCCGGCTTTCATTCTCTGAATTCCGCGCAGCCGTTGGGCACTACCTCGAGCGGCGGATCGCGAACTTGTGGCGCGAGTCGCAGCACGCGAAATTCGGGTACCGGAATGCGATCGAGCATGACGTAGGCCTTGCCAAAACGGTCCCCGCGTACGACCACGTCACCGGAGAAGAGCCCGGCATAGGGATCGACGCTGACGCTCTTGGGGTGGACCGCGTAGAGCGTGATGCCGCCGCCGTCATCGGAGAGGAACATGCCGTACTCCTGGAGCGCCCGGGCGATGATTCGCTCGGTTGGCGTGAGGCCGAGCCTGTCGAGATCCAACGCCGGATTGAGTTGAATGCGTGCGCCTTCCGGAATCGCGCCGGCACGCACCGAATCACCGTCGCTTTCAGTCGCAGGCGGGACTGGTCCTCCGGCTTTCGTGTTCGAGTAGCTGAAGCTCAAGGCGTGCGAAATCCTGCCTGCCCGCAGTTCGTCCGGCCAGATCATGCCCGCCAGCAAGCCGAAACCCGACCCACGCGCTGAAACACCCTTCGGAAACACGCCATCACTATCGGTGTTGAGAGCGTTACCCCACGCTGCCGTCCATCGTCCGAGCGCCTTGCGGGCGCGCCAGAAATCATACTCGCAGCCCGAGGTGAGATCGATAATAGCCATGTGCCGATCGCTCATCGCGTCGGGCGTGGCAAATGACGGAATCGGCACACCCTTCATCGTTCGATACGGTGCCCACGACGCCGTCAGGCGGACGTCGTAGCGCTTTGTGTTTGCGCTCGCGTAGTAGACCGGAACCGTCCACTCTTTGACCGTCATCAGGAATCCCTGCTTCCTGGCTTCCTCGATCAGGCTGCCCACCATCGCGGCCGAGCCCGGATCGACGGCGGGATTGGGAGGGATCATACGGTTGAATGGGCTTTCAGGGCTGTAAAGGGGAGGATGGAGGAGTGCCGCTGGTTTGCTCTCGGCAGCAGCCAACTGCGGTTGCGCCGGCGCGTACAAGGCCGCAGCAACCAGCACAGCCGCGGATACCACTACGAGACGTTTGCGGTTGAACATAGGTGCCTCCCCTGTTCGCGATTGCCGCAGTGGCGGCGGCGTCACCCCAGCCAAGTTGCCATTGCCGCGCCTACGGTGGACATACGCGGCACGCCTGTCAAACCCCCGGCCAGGCCCTTCTCCTCCAGGGTTCCGGGCGCGCGTGGCGTTGACCGACCCGAGCGAGACGGCGTAGTAAAGCACACTATGCCGGGAACGCTCGCAGGCAGCGCTGGAGATGATCCGCACGGAACTAGTGTGAGCGGCCGAGGCTGGGAGCAGTTGAACCACTCACCCCGATCCTCTCCCCGCGGCAAGGACAGCGGAGACGAGCGGTGCGTGTGGTCTTGAAGAAGTTGCTGAAGTGGGCGGCGCGCTGGTTGCCCGGCTTCCGGCTGCGGGTAGGGTTGCTGCGGGCCTGCGGCCATCGCATTGGCCGCGACGTCTACGTCGGCGAAGAGCTGCTCGTGATCGAAGAGCTATCGGACTTTTCCGAGAAGCTGGTCGTCGGCGACCGCGTTGCGATCGCCCCACGGGTTACGCTGGTGACCTCATCCGACGCCAATTTCTCGCGGCTGATGGAACGGATTCAGCCCATTCGCGGCCGCATCGTGATCGAGGACGATGCCTGGATCGGCACCGGCGTGATCATCTTGCCCAACGTCACCATCGGCCGCCGCGCCATTGTTGCGGCCGGCGCAGTGGTGACGCGCGACGTGCCTGATGACGCGGTGGTGATGGGGGTGCCGGCACGTGTGCGCGGCACGTGAGCGGATCGCCGTTGCCAGGGGGCAGCCGTTTCATTATTGTCCGCGCCACGCAGAGGGGCGGCGAGCCCCAGCCCCGTGACGGAAAGGAGCCACCATGGAGTTCAAAGAGGTCCTCGGCCGGCGGCGCTCCATTCGCTACTTCCAAGCCTGGCGGCCGGTCGAGCGCGAGAAAGTGCAGGTCATCCTCGAAGCCGCCCGCATCGCCTCGTGCGCCGTCAATGCCAGCTACCTGCGCGGCATCGTGGTCGAGCGCGATAAGCTCGATCCGGCGCTGTTCGAGTCGATCAAGACGCCGGTGTCCGGCCTGGTTATGGAGATGGCCCCGCTGCACATCTATTTCTACGGCGATCTCGACGCCTACAAACGCGGGCGCACTTCGCTCAAGGAGCTGGTGGACGCCGGTGCGCTCAACGCCAGCCACGGCTGGAGCCACAAGTTCGTCGACGACTTCGTCTGGCCGATGATCCTCGAACCCATCGGCAAGGACCGCGAGAACCTGATCCGCGCGGTGTCGGTGGACAGCGGCACGGCAATTTGCCAGGCACTGCTGGCGGCCTTCGATGAGGGGCTCGGCGCCTGTCTCACCGCCTTCGTCGATCCGCCCATTCGCCAGGCCCTCAAGGTGCCCGATCACTGGTTGCCGATGTGGGTGATGCTGGTCGGCTATCCGGCCGAGTCGTGGGAGGCCGGCGGGCAGCGGCCGCGCTTGCCGCTGGAGCAGTTGTTCTTCGAAAGCCAGTACGGCAACGGCTTCAAGCGCGACCCCAAAGTGGTTGAGCGCCTCAAAGCCGAGAAGATGCTGCAAGACCCTGCGCCGCTGCCGTGGCGCAAGGACGAGGTGCGCGCCCTGGCGCGCATGTTCGGCTTGCCGGAGTAGCCGGCGATAGCGCCGCACGCAGGATGGAGAACGACTTTCACGCCTACCGCACGGTACAAACCTGGTACGCCGGGCTACGCCGGCAATCGAACGTTGACCCTGATGCCGACCCCAAACGGTTGGCGACGCTGCGAGCGTTTTGCGAGTTTGTCGGCAAGGAGCCCGACGACATCATCCAGGAATGCCTGCGCGAGAGCGGCGAGCAGCTGAAGATCAGCCTCAAAGGGCGGCGGCTCTACGGCGCGAAGATCCAGGAGTTCGAGCAGCAGGCCAGCGGTGGGAGCCCCGGCGAGCGCGCACGCATCGGCAGCACGCTGCGCGGCTTTCTCATCCACAACGGCATCTTCATCCAAGCGCCGTCGCTGTTGCGCTGAGCGTTCGCCATCCCCCTGAGGCAGCCATGAGGGTGATCGCCGGGAGTGCCAAAGGCCGGCGCTTGAAAACTACCGCCGGGCGCGCCACTCGCCCGACTGCCGATCGGGTGAAGGAGGCGATGTTCAGCATCGTTTGCAGCCGCTTCGAGCTGGCGGAGACGGCGGTGCTGGATCTCTTCGCCGGCAGCGGAGCTTTGGGAATCGAGGCCCTCAGCCGCGGCGCCCGCCGCGCCGTCTTCGTCGAGGCGGGGCATGCGGCGGCGCGGGCGCTGCGCGCCAACCTCGAGGCCTGCGGATTCGGTGATCGCTCGCGCTTGCTGCCGCTTTCCGCCCCCGCCGCCCTGCGGCGCCTGGCGCGTGAAGGAGCCCGCTTCGAGGGCGCCCTGCTCGATCCGCCTTACTCCAAGGGGCTGGTGGCGGCGACATTGGCTCAGCTCGCCTCCGCCGCCATCGTCCGGCCCGGTGGTTGGGTGCTGGTCGAGCACCACTGTGATGAGCCGCCCCCGGCCGAGCCCTGGCCGTATTTGACGCCAACCCATCGCTATGGGAAGACGGGCGTGAGCATACTGCGCGTGCCCGAGGAGCCGAGCGATCACATCATGCCGCGAATAGCCGTATACCCTGGTTCATTTGATCCCATTACCAATGGCCACCTCGACATTGTGCGCCGCACGCTGCAGGTGTTCGACAAGGTCGTAGTCGCGGTGGCCTACAACCCTCACAAGGATGTCGCCTTGTTCTCTGCCGCCGAGCGCGTGGATATGATCCGCGAGGCGCTCACCGACCTCGCCGAGCGCGTGATTGCCGATAGCTTCCATGGGCTGCTGGTGGATTACTGCGACCGCGTCGGCGCCACCGTTGTGATCCGCGGCTTGCGGGCGGTCTCTGACTTCGAGACCGAATTCCAGATGGCGCTGATGAATCGCCACCTCAACGGCCGCGTCGAAACGTTTTTCATGACCGCCAGCGAAGCCTACTTTTACACCGCCTCGCGCCTGGTTAAGGAAGTGGCGGCGCTCGGCGGCGATGTCCGTGCGCTGGTGCCGCCGGTGGTGTTCCGGCGGTTGCAGGCCAGGAACCAGGAACAGCAGCCGAAGCGGTAGCCGCCGCACGCTCGTCGAAACGCGGCACTGGTGGTGCGGCGGCGATATGATCTAGGAGTGCTCTGATGAATCTGAGCGAGCGCGTGCGCGCGATCAAGCCCTCGGCAACGCTGGCGGTGACTGAACAGGCCACCGCCCTGCGGGCGAAGGGGATCGAAGTGATCGACTTCGGCGCCGGGGAGCCCGACTTCGATACCCCGGAAAACATCAAGCAGGCGGCGGTGCGAGCGGTGCAGGCCGGCCAGACCAAGTACACCGCCGTCGGCGGCACCGCGGCACTCAAGCAGGCGATCGTCACCAAGCTCAAGCGCGACAACGCCCTCACTTACGACGTCAGCGAAGTCATCGCCAGCTGCGGCGGCAAGCACGCGCTCTACGTCGCCTTCCAGGCGCTCTTCGGACCCGGCGACGAAGTCATCGTGCCGGCGCCGTACTGGGTGAGCTACCCCGACATGCTGGCGCTGGCGGGCGCGCGCGCGCGCATCGTGGCGACGAAGATGGCCGCTGGATTCAAGCTGACTGCCGCCGAACTCGAGGCCGCCGTCACTCCGGCCACTCGCGCGGTGATTCTCAATAGCCCGAGCAACCCGGCCGGGGTGGCTTATGGCGACGCCGAATTGCAAGACCTGACTGATGTGATCGCGCAGCACAACCTGTTCGTCATCAGCGACGACGTCTACGAGATGATGGTCTACGGCGGCTTCCGCTGCGGTCAGGTCCTGCGCGTGCGGCCGGCGCTGCGCGAGCGCACGTTGATCGTCAACTCGGTGTCCAAGACCTACGCCATGACCGGCTGGCGCGTCGGCTACAGCGCCGGGCCGAGCGCGTTGATCAAAGCCATGGCCACCTTGCAGGGGCAGATGACCTCGAACCCGTCGTCGATTGCCCAGGCCGCTGCCGCCGAGGCTCTGGCCGGGCCGCAGGAATCGGTGCCGCTAATGATGCGCGAGTTCGAGCAACGGCGCCAGTTCGTGGTCAGCGGCCTCAATGTCATCCCGGGCGTGCACTGCCCGCTACCGCAAGGCGCCTTTTACGTCTTTCCCAACGTCGCGGCGTATCTTGCGCCCGCCGGCGACGGGCCGAAAAGCGGCGACGACTTGGCCGCCTACCTGCTCAAGGCCGCCCGCGTCGCGGTCGTCGGCGGCACCGACTTCGGTTACCCGGAACACATCCGGATCTCTTACGCCACCTCGTTGGAGAACCTGCGCACCGGCCTCGAGCGCATGACCGAGGCGCTGGCGAAACTGAAGGCGCGAATCTGAGGCGCAAGCGCCCCTGACCTGAAGCTCGCCGGAGCTGACCCCCGGTGAAACGCTGCGGTGGTGCGGCTCAGAACGAGTACCGTAGGCGCACGAAGCCTTCGTCGTTGCGGCGGTACTGGCCGCCGACCGAACTGCGGCGGCCGGCGATGAAAAGGTAGCCGAGGCGAACATCGAGCGCGTCGGTGAGTCTATAAGTCAGCCGCGGCAGTACCACGCTGTAGTCGCTGCTGGCTCCGTACACGGCTATCAGCTGCGCCTGCAAGTCGTCGTTGAAGAAGTTCTTGCGCACATTGGCCAACAGCCGGGTCTCGACGTCCTTGATCAGCAGCGCCGCGTCGTTGTGCAGCACATCGGTCTGGTTCAGCTGCAACAGCAAGAGGTAGCCGTTGGACGAGTAGTCGGCGCCCATACCCCATTCGACGGCATCACGAGTGACGAACGATGCCCCGAGATCGATCGGAACGCGGGTGGCGCCGTTGAGGAAGGCGGCCAAGCCTTGCTCAATCTGTGGCCCGAGCACGCGGGGATCAGTGATGAGAAGGCGCAGGTCACGATTGAACGGACGGCCGCTGATGTAAGCGCCTTCGGCGCGGATAGTGAAGGGACCGATCGGGTAGGCGGCATCGGCGCCCCAGGAATCAATCTGGCGAAACGCCGGCGTCAAAGTTGTGGTGGCGGTGATATCGAACCCGAGCGGATTGCGGGGGTCGGCCGGAGGATGAGCGAACGCCTCCGCACTCAAGCCGAAGCAGGGCTGCACGTCGAAACCGTGGTAGTAGTAAAGGGCGACATCGGCCTCGCCGGCAATACCCGCCAGCCGTACGCCCCAGTCGCCGTTGTCGAAACGCAACGCCGGAGTGCGGCTGTTGGCGGCGCGAAAACTCACCGGCACCCGGATCGGTACCGGTAGCGGCTGTCCGCCCGGCAACGTCACTAGCCCAGCGGGAATGAAGAACTCTTGCGTGGTGGTCAGAGTCGGCGGAAACCAACGTTCGCCGACTTCGGGAAAGCGGAACGGCACATAGAACGGAGCCCACACCGCGGTGAAGCGCATCTCCTGCGGCAGCCAGTCGGCCGCCGGCAGGTAGTACGACGCCTGCACCGCCGGCACACCGATCTTGCGTTCGTCCTCCTCCTGTAAGAACGGGTCGGCGAAACGCTCGGGGTTGATCAAATCGTTCGGCTGCGTGCGATCGAGCTTGCCCCAAGCCACCTTCTGCTTGCCCAAGCGCAGGTCAAAGCGATCGAGGCGGGCATCGAGATAGGCCTCCTCGAACTCGACGGCGGGCGAGACGTCCTGAAAGACATCGTCGAGGTTGAAGGTGCCCGCCTTGGTCGCCTTGAAAGTCGGGCCCCCGTTGCTTCCCACCGTGGTGGCGTCGAGGCGCAGCCAGCTGGTGACTTCGGCGGCGGCGCGCAGTCGCAACGTTTGCTGCGTGCGGTCGTGGGAGGTGGCGCGGTTTTCCTCGAACACCTCGCGCCCCTCGACATAACCATCGAGTTCGAGAGCACGCCCTGCCAGCGTGGTCTTGAGTCCCCAGGCCTGTGCTGGGAGCCACAGCGCCCCGATCACCGTGGTCACCCGCAGTAGCTGCCACCTGCCCATGTCCCCTCCCGCGCGCAACGTCGCGGCTACTTAGCGCGGCGCTGTTGCCGGATGCAAGCGAATCAGCCGGCGGCTGCTGCTGGTATTCGCATTCGACTTCCAGGCTGCGAGCGTGTAGGACTCGGCAGCACAGACTTGCGTTCTTGGGGGTTCGAGATGGGTGCGTTACGAATGGACAAGCAGAGGGTCTTGCAGGCGGTGGTGGCGGCGTTGGTGGTGTTGCTGGCACGACGGCCGGTGCTCGGCGTAACCATCGAGGTCGGTTCGGCGTCGTTGGAGCCCGGATCGAGCGTCGAGATCATGGTCAGCATGGGGCTCGGCGCCGGCGAGCACGTTGCCGGCTTTCAAGCCGATATCCAATTTGATCCGGCGCTGGTGATGGTCAGCGGCTGCCGCATCAATCCGGATATCGGTCCGGGATCGCTGGCTGACAAGACGCTCAGCACCTCGCCGGCGCGGGGCCAGCCGTTTGTGCGCAACATCATCTTCTCCGCCAACAACGTCGCCGCAATTCCCGCCGGTGTGCTCTACGCCTGCACCTTCAGCATCTCGCCAGATGCCGCGGGCTCGATAGTCCTGCAACCGACACGGATCATTGCCTCCGATCCCAAGGGCGGGCGGCTGCCGGTATCGGGGACCGCCGGCACCATCTTCGTTAGCGGCGCTACGGGTGAGGCGGGCGGCCGCGGCCCGCGTCCGCTCGCGCCGGTACAGCCGCGTGCAGTTGCGCCCGCACCGGGTGCCGCGCCTGCTCCCGGGCTTGGCGCGGCGCCAATGCCACCAGCCGAATCCGCGCCGCCGGCAGCCGGCCGCGAGTTGGCCGAGCCGGTAGAGGAAACCACCCCGGAGCCCGAGCCGACCATTGCTGCAACTGCGCTGGCGAGCAAGACCGGGGCGAAGGGCTCGGCAACCCCCGGCACCCCGACGCTCAAAGCAACCGCGGCCACCACCACGACCCCGATGGCTAGCGGGACGCCGGGCACGGCAACAGCGGCACCGGGCACGCCCGCGCCAACCATGGCCACGCCAAAGGCATCGCCGAAGGCTGCTAAGAAGACGCCCGCGCAGCGATGAGATACGCGGGCGAGTCGAGGGCTGTTGACCGGCGCCGCAGGCTTCCACTAGAGGGTCCCCCGGATTTGCGACGGAGGCAGAGATGATCACCGTACCCGCTATGCGGCTGCACCAGTTCGGCGTCGAGTTCTACCAGGCGATCTTGGGCGTGAGCGACGTGCAAAAGCTGGTGCGCTTCGAGGTGCTCAGCTACAGCGGCGACGGCCGCACGGCCGGTAAGCGGCCGGTCAAGACCGGCCGAGCCGGAAAGATCAACTGGGATGTGCTGGAGCAGAAGATCGCCCACAGCGAAGAGGCCTACCAGCGGCCGCTGATCCAGAAGAAGATCGCCGAGCTGATGGATTACTTCGTCCAGTGCTCGGAGACCGGGAACTTGCCGGCGGTGCCGGGAGCGGTGCTGCTCACCTCCGATCGCCGGCTCGACTTCGTGCCGGTCAGCTCGCATCGCATCCTCGGCGTCCTGCAGCTGCCGCCGGTGGAAGGTGCGTTGCGTGCCCTCGACGGGCAACACCGCTTGCTCGCCATTCACCAGCTCGCCGAGCAACGGCCGTTGGAGAACGTGCAGGTGCCGGCGGTGATTTTCGATCGACTCGCCCCCGACCAGGTTGTCGAGTTGTTCGTGACCATCAACGCCAAGCACACCAAGCTCAACCCATCGCACCTGATCAGTCTTTCAGGCCGCCGCCTCTATCCCGATAAAGCGCTGGCCGCCAGCCACGACATCATTCGTGCCCTGGCCGAGAGCAAGGAGTCGCCACTGCACGGCGAGATCAAGCTCTTCGGTGTGGGCGCCGGCCGGGTGGCGCAGGCGCCGCTGGCGGACGAGCTGAAGGGCGTCTTCGCCGCACTCGACGCCTTCGGGGGCCGCCCGGCGGAGCAATTCCGCGATAACGCTCCCAAGTTCTTCCTCAGCTACTTCAAGCAGATCGCCCGAGTGTTCGAGAAGGCGTGGCACAGCAAGCGTTACAGCATCAAGACCGCCACTGCGTTGCGGGCCTTCTTGCGCGTGGTGCCCGACGTTCTCGGCGCCGTGCGCCAGGCCGGCGCTGATCCTTTCGAGGCGGCCGCGATTCATGCGGCGATAGCCCCGTGGGCCGATTACCTCGGCGATGCGCGCTTCGAGACCGAAGGCGAGTGGCGTATCAAGTTGGCCGGCGGCACCCGCGGCAGCGTCGATGTACTCGCACGCGAACTACGTTCCGCGCTGCGCACGGTGTCGGGCTGAGACGCCCTGCGAACCGCCCACGTGCGAGGCGAACGCTCTGGCAGCACGTCGCAACAAGTGGAGGAGTTATGCCGGCAAAGCGCCCCGTGGCTGTAAGTTTGTTGCTTAGCTGTGCGCTCGCCCTGGGCGCGTGCAAGCGCGGCGATACCGAAACCCGGCCGCCCGACCCGGCGACGCGCCGGCTCACACGCTCGGGCGAAGTGATCGGGTTCCAAGGACAGTACGGCAGCCACGTCTGGCTGGGGTTGCCGTTTGCGCAGCCGCCGGTGGGCGAGCGGCGCTGGCGGGCGCCGGCACCGCCGCAGTCGTGGACCGGTAGCCGCGAGGCCGTGCAGTACGGCTCGTCGTGCCCGCAATTTGCCAGCACCTTCGGCGGCGTCAGCGGTGCCCGCCCGGGCACACCGGTGGGCAGCGAGGACTGTCTCTACCTCAACGTCTACGCCCCCCGCTTCAGTGCCAGCGCGCTGCCCGCCGGGGCGCAGCGGTTGCCGGTGATGGTTTGGATCCACGGCGGCGGCAATACCATCGGCGAGGGCGCCTTCTACAACGGCGGCAACCTCGCCGTAACTCACAATGTCATCGTCATCACTGTTAATTATCGCCTGGGCCCATTTGGCTGGTTTCGCCACCCCGCCCTTCGCGGCCAAGGCACGAGCGACGATGAACGCTCCGGCAACTTCGGTACACTCGATCTGATTCGCGCGCTCGAATGGGTGCGGGAAAATGCCGAAGCCTTCGGCGGTGATCCCGGCAACGTCACCATCTTCGGCGAATCGGCCGGCGGTGTGAACGTGTACAGCCTGCTCTTGTCCCCCAGGGCACGCGGATTGTTCCACCGTGCCGTGGTTCAAAGCGGCGGGCTGCATCTGCGCCAGGTCGCCGAGGCCGAGCACTTCAGTGACGACGCCGCGCCGGGGGACCCGAACAGCTCCAACGAGATGCTCTTGCGTCTGCTGCTTGCAGAAAAGCGGGCGCCGGATCGTGCTGCCGCGAAGTCACAGCTGGCGGCGATGAGCAAAGCTGAGGTCGAGGCTTATCTGCGGGGCAAAACCCAGCGGGCAATCCTCACGGCCTACACACCCATGCCGGGCGTCGGCATGATCAGCATGCCGCTGGTGTTCCGTGACGGGGCGGTCTTGCCGCAGGAAGAGCCTTTACCGCAGCTCGGGCGCAGCGGCGGCTACAACCCGGTGCCGGTAATGATCGGCACCAACCGCGACGAGAACAAGCTGTTTCTGTTTCCCGATCGCACCCGGGTGCGACGCTGGTTGTGGCTCTTCTACCGCTTGCGCGACGAGCGCTGGTACAACCTCAGCGCCGAGTACCTGTCGAAGATGTGGAAGGCCACCGGCGCCGACGAGCCGGCAGCGGCGTTGGCGGCGTTGCCGGGGCAAAGCGTGTTCGTCTACCGCTTCGACTGGGACGAAGAGCCGGCGCTCTTCGGGGCTGATCTCTCCACCATGCTGGGCGCGGCCCACGGCTTCGAGATCCCGTTCGTGTTTGGTCACTTCGACCTCGGCCGGGCGGCCAACATGATTTTCTCCGAAGACAACGAACCCGGCCGCCGTGCCCTCAGCTCGCAGATGATGTCGTACTGGGCGCAGTTCGCTTACACTGGCGCACCCGGTAGGGGCCGTGACGGCGAGTTGCCGGAATGGCCGGCGTGGGGGGCATCGAACCCCACTACTCCCAAGTTCATCGTCTTCGACACGCCTGCCGGCGGCGGCTTGCGCATGTCCTCCGATACCGTGACGCGCGCCAGCGTGCTGGCAGCGGTGGACGGCGATTCCCGCTTGTCGACCCCGCGCCAGCGCTGCATGATCTTCCGCGAGCTGGCCAACTGGTCTCGCGGCTTGTCCAAGAACGATTACCCCAACGCCGGCCGCAGCGGCTGCGCCGAGTATCCCTTCGACACTTATCCGTGGCCCGAGTGATGGCTCCCTCTGAGAAGCCCCAGCGGCGAATGCGCCGGCTGGGCGCGGCCATGAACCCCGCCTGGTTCGAGGAGGCCGTACGGCGGACCTCTCGATGCCGGCTTCACGGGTAGCTGATCGACTCGGGCTGAAATGCTGTTCCCGCGCGGACCACTGCCTGTCTACACCTGAGGCCTGGCCGGATGGCGAAGCGGCGCGCGCTTGAAGACACGCTCGCAGAGCTGCACGCCCTGCGTCAGGCCCCGCTCACGACCGCGGCATTGTCCGCGCTTCGCCAAGGGCTGAACAGCAAGATCTCGTACGTTGTAGCCAAGGCAGCTGAGATCACCGGGGAAGCCGAAATCGGCCAACTCACCCCCGAATTGGTGGCGGCTTTCGGGCGTCTCATGCTCGAGCCGGCAAAGAGTGATCCGGGCTGTCAGGCCAAGGCGCAGATTGCCGATGCGCTCTACCGCATCGGTTACGAGGAGGCTGACTTGTTCCTGCGCGGCATTCACCACGTGCAGCTGGAGCCGGTATACGGCGGCCGAGTGGATACCGCGGCCGGCTTGCGGAGCGCCTGCGCTTTGGGGCTGGTGAGAATGAACTACCCCGATGTCCTCAGTGAGTTGGCCGATCTGTTAGCCGATCCGGAAGCCCCCGCGCGGCTGGCTGCGGTACGCGCGCTGGCGTACAGCGAAAACCAGAACGCGGCGCCATTGCTGCGACTGAAGGCCCATGTGGGCGACGAGGACCCGCAAGTAATCGCGGAATGCCTTGGCGCGCTGTTGAAAGTGGCTGCGGCGGCGGCGCTACCGTTCGTGGCCCGTCAGCTCGATGCCGGCGCCGTGACCACGAGGGAGTCCGCCGCTTTGGCACTGGGGAGTTCGCGTTTACGTGCCGCCTTCCCGATCCTGCGCGAGTGGTGGCAGCGCATTCGCGAGCGCGAGCTGCGGCGCACCGCGCTGCTGGCAATCGCTATGCTCCGGCAAGACGAAGCGCTGGCATTCCTGCTGTCATTGGTGGCGGAAGCTCCGGGGCACACCGCGCGTGAAGCCCTCGCGGCGTTGGGCTTGTACCGCCATGACGACGCCCTGCGCAAACGCGTACTTTGCGCTGCCACTCAACGCACAGACGTGGACCTGAGCGCGACTATCGCCGAGGTGTTCTGAAGCCGCGGCGGCAGAGCGGCACGGGCAATCGTCAGCTCCCCATGCGGTGGCGAAAGGCGCGGCCACGGCGTGTGCTGCCATGTAACTCGATGAACAGCAGCCCGCGCATCACCATCGCGAAGTAGACCAGCAAGGCTCCGAGACCGGTCTGCACCCACGTCAGGACGCCGTCGAGCGGCAGCGCGTTGACCGCGTACACCAGCACCGCGGCGGCGATGTTGGCCGGAAACCACTCGATCCAGTTTTCCAGCACGAAGTGGTAGCTCTCGACGATCAACGCCAGCGAGCCGGAGTGGCCGAGGTAGATCAGTTCCGGTACCGCATTGCAGAATACGAATAGCGCCAGGTTGATGCACAACAAGATCACCATGCCGTTGGGCAACGCCGCCAGCACCGGCGTGGCAAACGTGAAGAACAACCAGAAGACGAAACCGACGCCCATGACCTCCCAGAGATAGACGCCAAAACTGCGCTTGAAGTCGTCGAGCGATACGCGCGAAGTGCGCACCATCATTTCGACCAGGTAGAGGAACGAGCCCACGCACGCCGCCCACACCAGCCCCATGATGAAGCCCCCGATCACCCCGAGCAGAGCGACCAGCAGGCCCGCCGCCGCCATCACCATCGAATAGACGAAGACGGTGCCCAGCACCGGCCAGTTCTTGAGCGTCAGCTCCGCGGCACGGCTGAAGGCTTTTCGATACATAGCGAGCGTAACGGTCATCCACTCCACACAATCTCCTTGTCGGCGGCGGCGACTGTACCGGTCAGTGCCGGGTAGGGTCAAACCGTTCAGAATGCACGCGTCCTCTCGGTAGGCACGCACACGTGACGCTCGGGGAACCCTACTCTTCGGCGTAGCGCCACGGCTCAGACCGCACTGGCGGTAACACCAGGCGTACGGTGGTGCCTTGGCCGGGGGCGGTGATGATCTTCAGCTCTGCCCCGAGGGCGGCGGCACGCTCGCGCATTCCGAGAATGCCGCTGCCCATCATCGCCTTGGATAGCTCGAAACCGGCGCCGTCGTCCGATACTTCGAGGACGGTTTCGCCGCCGTTGCGATAGAGCCGGATGGCAATGAGTTTTGGCGCCCCGTGGCGTACGGCATTGGCGAGCGACTCCTGTGCGATGCGGTAGACATCACGGGTAGCCCAGTCCGGCACGCTGATGTGCGGCGGGATGTCGACACGCAAGGCCACGTTATGGCCGCGCGCGAGCACTTGTGCGTGGGCTGTCACCGCCTCGGCCAAAGAAGCTTCGCCTAGATCAGGCGGACGCAGCTCGTCCACCACCCGGCGCAGATCACCGATCAGGCGCATCAGCTGCTCGACCATGGGCTGGAGCGAGCTGCCCTGTTTGCCGGCGATCTCCAGCCCTAATTTCACCGCGATGAGATCCTGCAGCACGGTGTCGTGCAGCGCCCGCGCCAGGCGGTGCCGCTCGCTGGCGCGCGCGGCACCGGCGGCGCGGCGGTGTTGCTCCTGCGCCACGTCCACCTGTTGCTGAATCTCACCGAGCGAATGCGCCATGGCGTTGACCGACTCGGCCAGACGGGCGAACTCGTCGGCGCTGCCGAGCTCGACGCGGTGGCGCAGATCACCGGTTGCCAACACGCCGGTGGCAACCGTGAGCTGGTTGATGGGTTGGATGAGCCAGCGGCCGACCGCGACCATGAAGGTGAGCGACTGTGCCAGCCCGGTCACAATCAAGCCGATCACCAGGGCGGCGGCACCGCGATCGATCCACTTGCGGCGCGCGTGGAGCTGGGCCTCGCGCCGGTGGTAGCGCTGGCGCAACTGCTCGATGGCGCCCCGAGCCGCAGGCCAGTTAGCCTGGCGCACGGCCGCGCTCGCTGCTTCCACTTGGCTCTGCTCGTCGACGGTCTCCAGCAGCGCCGCGACCGCACCGAGGTGGTGAAGCGCGGCTCCCGGCGTGCCCTCGAGGAAACGCTCGACCCGCGCCTGTTGCTGGTGGTTGAGGGTGAAGTCGTCAAGCAGTCGATCACGGCTGGTGTTAAGCCAAAACAGCGCGACCCCGATCAGGAACGCGGTCTCGACCGCACCGAGGAACAGCAAAGACAAGCGCAGCCGCAGCGACTGGCCTTGGGCCTGGCCGGACCGCACCTGCACCAGCGCACCGGCCGTGAACACCGGAAAGATCACCAGCGGCCAGACCAGCAGCAGCGGTGATACCGGCCCGCGCAGAGCCGGATAGGTCACGAAGATCACGCCGGCGACCAAGCCCGACAACAGCACCGCCAGCAGCGCGCGGTTGATGGCGGAGCGCTGCCGGCCGTCGCCGATGGTCGAGCGGCTCAGCAACAGGCGCGCCAAATAGAGAAAGAGGGCATTTGCGAGCAGCAGATACACTGTGTACAGCAGCGGCAGGAAGAGCGAGGGGTCATGGCGCATGAGGTGGAAGACGAGCGCAAGCGCGAGCGCGCCGGCATAGAGCAGCCCCAGAGCGACACGACGCCAGCGCGACTGAATGCCGATCGGCTCGGGGAAGCTGCCGGCCAGGTGCAACAGCGCCGCCGGGCTGAAGCTGAAGGCAGTGAAGTAGAGCGGCGTGAACCAATACGGGCCGTAAAGATCGCCGCCGGTCAGCAGCACCAGCGCGCAGGCTTGGCAGAAGACGAAGAAGGCGATGACCGCCGGCGCCAGCGCATCGACGCGCAGCACCACCCACAGCCCCGCCAGCGCAAAGCAGACGCCGGCGGCGAAATACGAGCCGTACACCGACAAGTAATCGGCAACGGTGAAGACCCTGGCGGCAACCACCTCGGCGAAAACCTCGGCCTGCTTGCGGAAGCGGTACGATACCGCAGTGTCGTTGGGCAGCTTGGCGGCGTGGACTTGCAGTTCGGCCGCCTCCGCCAGCGGGTGATTCTCGATTCCGACGACTTCGGCAAACAAGATCCGCGCGGTCTTCTCCAGTGACCACTGCGGGCGGCCGATCGAGACCACGATGCGATTGTGCAAGACCAGGAAGCCCGGGAAGGTCTCCCCGATCCGGCGGGCGCCGTTGCCGGCGCAGAGCGCACCGATGGCCAAGACGCCGCCGGTAACCAGCACCGCCAGCGAGCGAAGGCGATTGCTGCCGATTTGCAGGCGCGCTGGTGCCTGATGCGCGCGAGCAGCTACAACCTCGGGGCGGCGCTGTTGTTGGTTGGGGCGATCTGGTTGCACGGTGCTCTCGCTTGGCTTGTCTGCGCCCCTTTAGTGCTTACTGCCATGCGCGCGCAAGGCTGGCGTGAGGCCTGCGCCGGCGGTGCAGTCTTCGGCGCCGCTGTGGCGCTCGCGGCGCATGCGCCATGGGTCGCTGCTGCGGGGCGCTTGTACTTCGGTCTGGGGCCGTGGCTAGCAGCGGTCGCCGCCACAGCTCTTGCCGTGGGTTGCGGCGCCGTCTACGGCTCGGTACTCGGCGCGATGCTGCGCTGCGCGCTCTGCAGCCGGCCGGCGGGGCTGGCAGCGATCGCAGTGGGCGCGGCGTGGGCGGCGTGGGAATCGCTCACCACCGCACTGTTCCCCTACTATCCCTGGGCCGGGCTGGCGGCGACCCAAACTGATCTGCCGACACTGCAACTGGTGAGCGTGGCGGGCCAAGGCGCCCTGAGCGCAGTGATCGCCGGCGCCGGCGCATGCTTCGGGCTCGCCGGGCGCGCCGGCGAGCGCGGCCCAGCGTTACGCCGAGCAGCCGCGGGCGCCGCCATCGTCGTCGCGGTCGCCGGCTTCGGGCATCTGCGGCTCGAATGCGCTGCGCCCGCGGCCGCGCCGGCTTGTACGGTCGCAGCCGTTGACGCCAGCATCTCCTCAGGCGAGCTGCGACTGCCGGAGGTGCTTGATCGCTACGAGGCAGCCAGTCGGGCGGCACTCGCCCCAATGCCGGCGGCGGTGGTTTGGCCGGAGTCGGCAGTACCGGGGTATCCTGAAGTCGACGTAGTTCTCCAGGAGCGCCTGCGAAAGCTGGCCGGAGGCTGGGCCGTGGTGCTCATAGCGGGCGGTGCGCGGGTAAGCTGGACTTCGACGTGGCAGCCAACCGTGTTCAATTCGGTGTATCGGATCGCCAACTCAGAGCCGATCGAGACGTACGACAAGCGAATGCTGGTACCGTTTGCCGAGTCCTGGCCGTTGCCATTGGTGCCCCGACCGCAGTGGTTGTTGGCCCAAGAGGTGGCGCCCGGCACGCAGCCGCGCCTGTTTCGCGCCGCTCAGTGTCGTCTGGGCGTGCTGGTTTGCTTCGAGGTCGAGCAGGCGGTGCTGGCGCGCGAGTCCGTCGAGCTGGGTGCTGATGCGTTGCTGGTGCTCAGCAACGACGCTCAGCTTCCGCCGCAAGCCGTGGCCTTGGAGCTGGCGCAGGCGCGGCTGCGTGCGGTGGAAACCGGGGTGCCGGTGCTGCGAGCGGCCAACCGCGGAATCAGCGCGGCGATCGACCGCTATGGGCGCGTAACCGAGCAAGCTCGGGGAGCGGTGCTAACCACGACAGTGCCGCCGGCGACGCGCGCACCGGCCTCGTGGCTCGGGCCTTGGTGGCTAGCAGCCTGCTGGGTCACCAGCGCGCTGGCAGTAGCCTCGATGTTGTTTGCTCAACGACGGCGCCCGGCGGGACGCTCCGGACAAACGTTGCCGAAGCTATCGAGTTGACTCTGCTCGCCGGTGGACCTGTTGTTCGGCCGCCCCCGGCTGCTTGCTGGGTTGAGCCGGGCCGCAGTCAGACGCAACGAGATTGGGCTGGAATCGCGCGCCAGCGCCGCAAACGGCGAGCGCCGGCCGCGAGCCCACGAAATGTTTCCGCGCATGCGCAGGACCAGGTCGATCGCATCGTTCAGGCGGCACAGCGATACGCCCAGGGTATCCGCCACATGGAGCAGCTGGATGCGTTCGGAAAGCCGCATGCCGTAGAAATTCTGGTCTTGGATGACAACGTCACCGAGATACGAGCTGAGGTTGCGGACGCGCGCGAGCGGGTTGCGCCGAGAGCTGTCGACTCCGACGATCTCGGCGGCGGCGATCTGAATCGGCGCCGGCTCGATGAAATTGCCGGGACAGCCCGGCATGTCCATCGGCTCACCGTGAAATGCCGCGGGTACCCACAGGGCCCCGTCCGCGGCCAACGCGGCTTGCACCACCTGCTCCGGATTCTGGCCGAGGATGAATGCCGAGACCTCGCTAGCGGCGGGCAACGCCACCAAATCCCACCAGGCGATGTGCGCCACCGTTCGGCCATCGGCGACCACCTGGACGTCAACGGGCCCGGCGAGCCCGCGGCCCAACTCCGCGCTGGTGTCGGGGAACTCGAAAGTCAGCACCGCCGAGTTCGACGTGGTTGCAGCACGAGGCGCAAGCACTACCGCACTGCCGAAGAGCGAGTGAAACACGATGGCGACATGGTTGCCGTCGGGGGCGAGACTGAAGCCGGCGCTAGCGGCCTCTGCCGCGTTGAGGACGATGGTAAAGGCGTGCCCCGGGTGAATGAAGGGGGCGACGGTGGCACCGCGCACCGAGGGATACACCGGCAGCGGCGGCGACGGGCAGGAACTCCACTTGGCGGCGTGTGCTATGCTGCTTAGCAGCACCAGCCCGCAGGCCATGGCCAGCAAAGCCTGTTGCGGCCGCCGCGGTCGAGGCAGTTGGTAGAAACCGGCGGCGAACGAGCGGTAGGTGAACAGCATGATCGTCCACATGGTGCAGGTATATTCCCGCGCATAATCAGGTGTCGCGGTGAGCATTGGCGATAGGAATTTCATTGGTCAAATGATAAGTGCACGATCGCGGCCGAGTCAAGCCGCAGGCGGCCCGCTGGCGGGGATTCGCACGGGACGCTAGAGAACACGGGTGAGAACTCAGTTTGCGAGCGGGGAGCGAAATGGCGATCACGGTATTTGTAGTCGATGACCATGTGCTGGTGCGCAACGCCGTCGCACAGGTCATCAAGCTCGAGGCCGACCTCGAGGTGATCGGTGAGGGCTCGGGCACGGCTGACACGGTTGAAGCCGTGCGGCGCTTGCAGCCGAGCGTGGTGGTGTTGGATCTCGAGATGCCCGTGATTCGGGGTGCGGACTTCATCGGCATGATCACCGACGGTTCGGCAAAGATTCGCACCCTGGTGTGTTCGATGCACGCTTCGTACGGCTACGTCGCCGAAGCCCTGCGCCGCGGTGCCGACGGCTACGTGCTCAAGAGCAGCCCCAGCACCTTGCTGCTCGAAGGCATTCGCGCAGTGGCGATGGGCAAGGCGTTCATCGATCCGGCGCTACAGTCGGAGGTGCTGCGCATGGTGCAAAGCGGTGGCCCGCGCTCGGCGCCGAAAGACCTGTCGGCGCGCGAGATCGAGGTACTGCGCTTGGTGGCGGAGGGCCTCAGCAACGAAGAAATCGCCCAGCGCACACAGCAATCGTTGGAGACGGTGAAGCTGCGGATGCGGCGCGCGTTCCAAAAGCTGGGCGCCACCGACCGCACCCATGCGGTGGCGCTGGCGTTGCGGCAAAACTTGATTCAGTGAGCTGCCGCCGTTTAGCGGGGCGGCAACTGTCCAGTGGCGCGCAGCAGTTGCTGCTCTTCGAGTTGCAACTTCCTGAACTCTTTTGACACCCGCTTGATCTCGGCGGCATCGTGGCTCATCCGCGCGCGGAAGAGCTCACGCTGCAAATCGTTCATCTGCGGCTGCAGCGCGTTGAGACGGGCTTCCTGCTCAGTGCGCGTACTCGGCAATTCCGCCGCGCCCGCAGTGCTTCCGGACGACGCGGCGGTGGCAAGGGCAAGCAGAAGGCTCAGTATCACGGTCTGCCAGCGCATGATTACAGCTCCTGCCAGGAGGCCGACAGTATCGTCATTGGCCGCGCCAGATTTCCGGCTCCGCCGCCGATACTGTCGACGAGATTCATGCAGCTCTGGCAGTAATCGATGTTGGCGTGGCCGCCGACGGTGACGCGCATATCACCAGTCCACAGCGCGCCCACGATCGTTGCGGTGCCTTGGACGGTCGTTTCGTCGTTATTGTCGATACCGTAGGCGTAGCCGTTGGCGTCGATCACGGTGTCGCCGCGAACGATGATCCAGCCGATGAAATCGATGGTTCCACTCACGGTTAGGGAACCGTCAACGATGAGGATGCCGGCACCGGTGATGTTGCCGTTGATGGTCACGTCGGCGGCGGTCAGATGGGTGATCTGCGGCGCCGCCTCGCTGCCCCACGATCCGTTGTAGCTGTTGTTGAAGTTGCTGGCGCTGATGTTCACGACCCCCGCTTTCGACAAGATGCGGCTGGTCATCGTATCCAAGTCGGCGACGCTGGGACCGCCCGTGGTCATGACGCTGGGCGTTAGCGGGTTGCTGCTAAAGCCGAGCCCCAGGACGTTGTTCTTCTGCTGGTTGTTGAGCGAGCCGCTGAGCTGGCTGGTAACACTGTCGTTGCGCGTGGAGATGCCGGGCATCAAGGGCCCGCTCGGATTGAGTGAGTCGTTGGTGTTATGGTCGTTGCCGTCAACGTTGAAGCTGTTGCCGTTGAACGTCGAGGCGCTGAGGGTGTCGGAGGCCAGATAGAGCGCGCCGGGCGAGCCCCCGATGCCGGATCGGACCAGCGCGACGCGAAGCCGCCGCTGCGCTTGCAGCGGGGCGGTTCCAGTGGCCGTAATCGTGCCGCGGTCATCAGGGTTCGCGGCATCGGCCGCCACGACCACCGTGTAGGTGTAGTCGCTATAGCTCGGCATGGTCTTCGCCGAGGCGCCCCAGAGAGTGCTCCATTGTTGCACGACATCGAGGTTGAATGATTGGACGCCGCGAGTGTTCATGGCGCTCAGTCCGTGGATCAGGCCGGACTCGGCAGACACCAGCGCCTGGTTGCCGGTGCGGTAGTGGCTGGTCGACCGCAGGTCAAGGCTGCTCAGCGTTAGCCCGGTTACCGCCAGCGAGGCGATGAGCACCAGCAAGAGGAAGGTTGGAAAGAGCGCGAAGCCGCGCCGATCGCGAAGTCGTGTGAGCAACCAGGTCATGGTTCAACTCCCCGGGCACTTGGTGGAGGCAATAAAGAAGCGATTGCGCAGGTCAACGTCGGTGGCGACTTGCGCGGACGGGGCTGCGCCGTTTAGCGGATCGGCGGCCTGGCTCCGCAAACTCAGCTGTAAGCGAACGCGGCGGATGGCGGAGCGGTCGGTGGCGCTGAGCGAGCCCGAGGTCGGGACCAACTCGGTTCCGCTGCCGTCGAAGTAGCGGATGCTTGAGCCGCTCAGATCCACGTCCGAGAGCAGCGTGTCCGTGTTCGACCAATTGTTGTTGTCGATGCGCTGCACCGTTTTCGCGGAGTAGTTGTAAGTGTAGGTCAGGTCCTCGTTCGGACCGAGGTGTTGGCCGCTATTGTTGAGGTCGGCCTGGACGCGGATCGAGTAGCTGCGGGCGTCGGCGATGCCGCTGAAATTGGCGATGTCGCAGTTGGGATTCATCCCGGCACGGCGGACTTCACGCGCAAAGAGGTCGACCACGTTGCGCGCCGTAGTCTGGACATCGATCTGATTGGCCTGATTGCGTAGGGTCAGCAGCTGGTAGCGGTTAAACGAGAGGAATCCGCTCATGGCAACCAGCGTCAGTGTCGTGGCAACGAGCACCTCGGTGAGCGTGAAACCGGCGTGGCCGCGGCTGCTGTTGAATGTTGCTGTCAGGCGCATAGGGCAGTCCGACAAACGTAAGTGACCCCGACCACCGACCGGGATTCGGGGTTGCTCCAGGACACCGTGACCACCACCTGCGAGAGCCCATACTTCGGCGTGTTCGCGATCACGGTCCAACTGCGGGTGAACTTGCCGCCCGCTTGTCCCAGCGGAGTGATCGGATTGAGCGCGTCAGTGTGTGCCCCAGCTGTCAGATCGCCGGGGTTGGTCGTGGGGTCGAGGGCGCGTAACTGCTCGACTTTGTCCTGTACCAGCGAGGTGGCAGCGGCAACCCGCCTACTCGTGCCGTTGGCCTTCAATGTGCCTGCGGTTGTGGTCGACAGCCCTGTGGCGACGATCGCAAAGATCGAGATCGCCGCGAGGACCTCGATGACTGTGTATCCACGTTCTGGATGCCGATCTGGTGAGGTCATGATATCGTCACTCGCCCTAGCAGACCGGTCCGTACTGTCTTGGTGATCTTGCCGTTGGTCAACGCCGTGGCGACGACCGCTGTGGCCACGCCGTTCTTGTTGAAAGAAGTTGTCGTCGCGGCGCCGGCGCTAATTCCGGGGGGCAAGGTGATGGCAGCACCGTCCTGCGCGTAGGTGGCGCCCCCGTCGGTGCTGCGCTCCCTGGCGTAGCTGGTGGTGTTCAAGAAACGGACTCGAGTGAAGACGTTCTGCCCCACAGCCTGCATACGTGCTCGCGAAATCTCGAAGGCGAGCTCGCTGCTAGCGCCGACAATTCGATATTGACTCATGTAGGCGCTCGCTGACGGCAGCGCGATCGCGGAGATAACTCCGGCCAGGGAAATCGCGACCAGTGCTTCCATCAGCGAGAAGCCAGCCTGTCGCTCGATCGTTCGTCCCAGTCGATTCTTCATGGGCCTTGCCGGTTATCGCCCTTCTTGCGAGCCGCGTGCCGAGCATGCGGCACTAGCCTCCAACGCGGACCGTGTTGCCGGCTATCGTAAGCCCTGCGGCCGTTGGCGCTTGGGCCAAGTGCGATAGCCAGCTGAATTCTTGATGCTTTTGAGCACCACCGATCCCGCCCTCAGCCCACATCTGGTTGCGCAGCGACAGAATGGCTTGCGGCGCCATGGAATTTAACCTGATAGGCAACGTGACTTTAGCCGACGGGTGATGGCTAGCAGCCGCCCCTCGCCAGCAGCAGCGTGCCGCAAGTGGCGAGTAGTTGTCGCGCTCAGCGTAATAGTGACACAAACTCGGCACGCTCCGCTGCCTTGACCTTGCGCGCTCGGGCGGCTCGCATGCGCTTTGCCGGCGCTACTCTTCGCGCAAAGCCACGGCCGGATCGAGGCGCGCTGCCCGTAACGCCGGCACGATCCCGGCAAGAATGCCGACCCCCACCAGCACAGCGAACGACAGCAGCGCCAGCGCCGGCGAAAAGCTCACCTCGGGCATGAGCAATTGCGCGCGCTCGGCCGAGTTGCGCAGCACTTGCAAGATGAGAATGATGCCGCTGCCCAAAGCGAGTCCGGCCAGCCCGGCACCGACGGTGATGATGACGGTCTCGGCGATTACCTGCATGAAGAGATCGCGCCGGCTGGCGCCGACCGCTTTGCACACCGCCAAGTCGCGCGTTCGTTCGGCCACCGCCACCAGCATTATGTTCATCACCCCGACACCGCCGACCACCAGCGTGAGCACGCCGCAGGCGACGAGAAACACTTGCAGCGCGACGCCGATCAGCTCGACCCTCCGCATGGCTTCGACGATGTTGAAGAAGCTCACCGCCTCTTCATCCTGCGGCTTGAAGTGGTGGTGGCGACTGAGCAGCGCCCGCGCCCGCCCGATCGAGGCGGCGCCCTCTTCACGCGTGCGCGGCTCGTAAATGATGTGGCTGATGGCGTCACTGCCGCTGAACAGCGCCTGCGCGGTGGTGACCGGCAGCAGGGCTTGTTCGTCGTCGCGCGGCCCCATGTTCACAAACTGTTCGCCCTTGGCGACGGAGACGCCGACGATGCGAAAGGGATGCCCTTCGAGGCGCACCTGTCGCCCGAGTGCCGACTGCCGGCCGAACAACCGCTCGGCGACCTTGGCGCCGATCACCAGGACACGGCGGCGCTCGGCAACGTCGGCGGCGTTGATGAAACGGCCGCGGCCGACTTGGAAATTGCGGATACGGCCGGTCTCCGGCCCGACCCCATACGTCCAGACGACCTTGATGTGGCCGCCGCCCTTCATCACCCGCGCGCCGTTCCACAGCTCCGGCGCTGCCCGTTCGACTAGCGGCGATGCCGTCAGCCGCGGCGGATCATCGACTTCGAGCGTGATCCGGCGCGCGTTGCGGTTAGCGCTGCCCTGGCGGGCTACCGCACCGGGAAAGGTGAAGATCACCTTGCGGCCGATCGCTTCCATCTTGGCGCGATAGTGCGCCCGCATCGCCGTGCCGGAGGCGCTGAGGGTGACGAACAGCGCAATGCCCCAGACGATGCCTGAGCCGGTGAGCAACACCCGCAGCCAGTTGGCCCGCACGTCGCGTAGCGCATCGGCAAGGAGGTCTCGCAGCATGCTGCTACTCCGCCCGCAGCGACTCGGCCGGATCGATGCGCGCCGCGCGCCACGCCGGCCCACTGCCGGAAATGATCCCCACCACCGTGGTGATCGCCAGCGCCAGCACCACCACCTGTGGGACAATGACCGGGACCGGAATCACGTCCCTCGGCAGCTGACCGAGGATGGCGCAGGCGAGCACTCCGAGGGCAAGCCCGGCGAAGCCGCCGACCAGCGTAATGACCAGCGTCTCGACTAGGAACTGCCCGACCACGTGCCGGCGTGCGGCCCCCACCGCCAGCCGCACCCCGATTTCGCGCCGGCGCTCGTTGACCGAAACCAGCATCATGTTCATCACCCCGATACCGCCGATCAGTAGCGTGCCCGCAGCCAGCACGATCATAAACACGTTGAGCGCGGCAAATACCGAGTCGAACCCGGCCAGCATGTCGACCAGGCTGATGATGAACACGGCTTCCTCATCGCTGGGCGAGACGTGTAGCCGGCGCGCCAAGATGGTGCGAATCTCCCGCTTCAGTTCTTGATTGAAGCGCCGCTCGGTAGGCCGGGTGAGAATCACATCGAGGTGCTCGCGCCCGGTCATGGTCAGTGCCGTACTTATCGGAATCCAGATCTGCTCGTCGGTTTCCGTGCGATCGCGGCTGAGCTGGGTGCCGACGCGATCGAGTAGCCCGATAACCTCGAAGGTCTGTCCGTCCAAGTTGATGCGCGCGCCCAGCGCCGGGCGTGGGCCCAACAGCCGCGCCCGGGCGGTGTGCCCGATCACCGCGACGCGGTGCTGGAAGCGCACGTCGTCGGCGGTGATGAAGCGACCGGCCGCCAGCGTCGCGCCGCGCAGCTGCTGCATCAGTGGCTCGACGCCGCGCATGTCCAGGTTCCGCCCCTGGGCCCCGGCGCGGGCGTACGTCCAATGCCGCAGCTCCCCGGTAACCACATCCGCCCGCCGCGCGGCTTGGCGCAGCGCGGCGACGTCATCGAGGTCGAGCGTGATGGTGCGCCGCTCGTCCGCCGCCGACAGATCCTCACCCACGCGCCCGGGCAGCACCAGCACCAGGTTCTTACCGATCTTCTGCATGCCGGCGTCCACCATGCCGTGCACGCCGATGCCCCAGCCGACGAGCAGCACCACCGAGGCCGTGCCCCAAACGATGCCAAACATGGTCAGCGCGGCCCAGCGGCGGTGCAGCCGCATCGTCCCGAGCGCCTGGCGAATGATGGCTAAGAACATCCGACCGCCGGCCAAGCCTTACCCAGCCCGGCGCATGTCACTCTCGACCGCCCCGTCGCGCAACCGCAGTTGCCGGCCGACGCGCTCGCCGATGCGCGGGTCGTGGGTGACGACGATGACGGTTTGGCCGTCACGGTTGAGGGCCTCGATCAGTTCCATGATGCCGTTGCCGGTAGCGGTGTCGAGCGCACCGGTAGGTTCGTCGGCCAGGATTACCGAGGGGTGATTGATCAAGGCGCGGGCGATAGCGACGCGCTGGCGCTCGCCGCCCGACAACTCGCTCGGGCGATGCTGTGCGCGGTGGGCGAGGCCGACACGTTCGAGTAACGCCTGCGCCCGCTCGCGCCGGCGCCGGCGGGGTACGCGCCGGTACAGCAGCGGCAGCTCGACGTTCTCCAGCGCGCTCAGCCGGGGCAAAAGGTTGAAGGTCTGGAATACGAAACCGATGCGCTCGCCGCGCAATGTCGCCAGCCCCGAGTCGTCGATCTGGTCGACCCGCCGGCCGTCAAACTCGTAGCTTCCAAGACTCGGCCGCGCCAGGCAGCCGATGATGTCCATGAGCGTGGTCTTGCCCGAGCCCGACGGCCCCATGACGCCGACGTACTCGCCCGCGGCGATCTCCAGGTCGATGCCCTTGAGCGCCTGCACCGCCGCCTCGCCCATGTCGTACACCTTGGTCACCCCGCGCAGGCGAATGACGGCCGGTGCGCTCATTGCAACTTCACCGTATCACCTTCGGTGACGCCGTCGAGTACTTCGACGCGATCGGCGTTGGCAATACCGAGCCGTACGGCCCGCCGGGTCAAACGCGGCGGTGAGTCATGCTCGACGACCTCGACCATCACTTCGTTGCCTTCGTACAGCAGCGCGGTTTCCGGCAGCAACAGCGCCTGGTCGTGGACCTCGGCAATGATGTCGGCGTCGCCTGACATCCGGGGCCAGAGCGAATCCACGCCTTCGAGCACGGTAACCTCGACCTTGAACGAGGTCACGTTGTCCTTGCGGTCCCCAATCGAGGCGATCTTGCGCACCCGCCCGGGAAAGATCCGTTCGGGATAGGTTTCCGTCCGGATGCGCGCGGTCATACCGACCCGCACCTGTGCGATCTCATTCTCGTCGACGATGCCGAGCAGGTGCATCTGCGAGGTGTCGGCGATCGTCATCAGCACGGTGCCGCCGGTGACGGAAGCAACCGAGGCCACCGCGGCCCCGGGATTCAACTCCCGCCGCAGCACGACGCCATCGATGGGGGCGCTGATGGTGGCATAAGCCAGCTCCTGTTCGAGCCGCTCGAGCGTGGCGCGGGCGCGCTCGAGGCGGGCGCCGGCGCGCGCGTGTTCGGCGCGAGTGCGATCGAGCACATCCTTCGATTCTACGCCGCGGCCGAAGAGATCGCTCTTGCGCTGCAACTCTACTGCGCCATGGTCGTGCTCGACTTCCGCTTCGTGCACCACCGCTCGAGCCTCGCGCACCGCCGCCTCCAGGGTCTGGCGATCGAGTTCGGCGATCACCTGGCCGGCGCGCACGCGCTCGCCGGCATCGACGTGAAAGCGCTCGACGATGCCGCTAACTTTGGCACGGACCTCGACCAGATGCTCCGGCTCGATGGTACCCGAGGCCACCACGATCCGCTCGATCGCGGCGCGCGTCACTAGGGCGGTCTTGCCCAGCTCGGGGCCGCGCCCGCCCAGGCGCAGCAGCGCCACGCCGCCCAGTCCGGCAAGCACCAGAGCAAATGCAATGACCAGCCTTCGACCCATAGGGGAATTCCCGTGTATCAAAGGCTTGCGCCGACTGCTACGCAGAGCGCTGCCCATCGCACGGGCGTGGAGAGCAGATCGAATGCCAGCGCGGGGGCGTCGAGCCGGCAAGGCGCGGCCCCTGCCCTGCGCATAGCGCCCGCTGCGCCGCCGCAGCACCGAGGCTGCGCTGCCGGCGTCTCCCGACGGCAGCGCGCCTTCAAGCGGCTGCGGGCGTCCGCCAGTTGACGCGATGCAAGGTGTAGCTGCCGCTCAGGCCCTTGAGCTGTACCTCGCGTTGCCCATCGAAGGCGATCTCGCAGCGGCCGCTGATAAGCTCCTTGAGTGCGGCCGACACCAGGATCTCGTCGCCGGCCGCTTGCGCGGCGATACGGGCGGCCAGGATCACGGTCTTGCCGAAGAAGCGGTCGGCCTCGGCGATGGCCTCACCGGTATGGAGGCCGATGCGCACGCGAATCGGCCGTTGCGCGTAACGCTCGTTGTAGCCCGCGAAGGCGCGCTGGATGGCGATGGCGCAGCGCAGACCGCGCTCTGGGTCGGCAAAGGCGAGCAGGAAGCCGTCGCCCTGCAACTCCAGCTCGGCCCCGTCATGAGCGGCCAGTTGCCGGCGCACGATGGCGTTGTGCGCGCGGATGACGCGGTGGGCTTCGCGGTCGCCCAAGCGCTCGGTCATCTGCGTGAAGCCCTCCATGTCGCTGAACATCAGGGTGACGGTGCCATCGCGCGCCACGTGCCGGCGCAAGTCGGGCCGGCGCCGCTGCACGCTCGAGGCAACACTGTCGATCGAGGTGGTGAAGTCTGTCGCGCTGATGCCCTGGGCGCGCAGCTTGAGCGTGGTCACGGCGGTCACGAGGGCGCGCATTCCTAGTGCCTGCGCGGTTTCCAGCGCCTCACCGGCCAGCTCCAGCGCTCGTTCACGATCGCCCGGCTGGCTGCGGGCGAGCAAGAGCAGGGCATAATCGTGCTGGCTTTGCGCCAACAGCGGGCGCGACTTCAGCCGGGCATGCATCGCCAGCGCGTCGTCCATGTGCTCGAAGGCCAGCGCCAGCTGGCCGCGGGTGAAGGCCAACAGGCTGAGCGAATGAGAGGCGCAGCCGACGCACACTAGGCAGCCGCCGATGATGACGTTGCGGCCGGCATAAGGCAGCAACAAGCGATAGAGGGTTTCAGCGCGGTCAGCATCCCCGAGCAGGGCACAGACCTCGGCCAGCAAACTGACTGAGATCACCCACAACAAGTCGGGCCGTAATGCAGCGAAGTCATTGGCCGCCAGCCGCTCGAACTCAGCCCGCGCCTCGGCTTCACGGCCGAGCTCGGCGTAGAGATACGCCAGTGCGCAGCGCCAAGCGGGCAAGTGCGGATACTGCGTCACCATCCGCTGCACGGTCTCCTCCAGCTCCTGGATGCGGCCCTGCTCGCGCCGCAGTATGAGCATCTGGACCGCGTACGACTGATAGGTGTCCTCCGGGCGCAGGCGCTGCCCCAGCGCCAGGGCCTCGGTGATGCAGCCTTCCGCCTCGACGAAGCGGCCATCAAGTAGAGCGCGCATGGCCGCCCACTCGGTGGCCAGCCACAGATGAATGGGCAGCCGCAGCTCCTTGGCCAGCCGGCGGTGGGTTTCGATTTCACGATCCGCCGCGGTGATGTCACCGAGCTGAAGCAGGGCCAGCAGCCGCCATTCATGCCCGATCGGGCGCAAATTCTGATCGCCGCCGACCTCGGCCAAGTGCATGATCTGGTTGGCGGCCGCCAGGAGCTCTTCAACATTGAGCGGGTTCCAGAGCACCATCTGGCGCATGCTGAGGGTGCGCGCCAGCGCGGCCGGATCACCGACCCGCTGCGCCATTTCCACCGCCGCCTGACTGACTGCCACAATGCGATCGCGGGCCTCGGTCCAGTAAAGGTGAGCGGCCAGCCGGGCCATGGCCTGGGCACGCAGGGCGCTGTCGGCGTCCGGCAAGGTGGCCAGGGCCTCTTCCAGCAGCTCGATCGCGGTTTGGTCGAGGGCGCCGGCCTGCACCCACTCTTCGGAAAAGCCGATCGCGGCACGGGCGAAGGACTCGTTCGAACCGAGTGTACGCGCCACGCTGGCGGCGGCGCGAAAAGCCTCGCGCGCCTTGGCGAAGTCGCCGGCGTAGCGCTGCGCGTCGCCCAGGGCCAGCAGCAGCTCGCAGCGGCGTCTGCCGCCGATCGGCGGTTGCAGCTCCAGAGCTTGCAGCGCGCGCTCGTAGTGAACGACCGCTTCTTCATGCGCCAACAGCGCGGTGGCGCGCTCGGCGGCGCGCGTGGCGTAGGCGATCGCCCGCTCGACGTCGCCGCCGGGGGCGGCTTCGTAGAAGTGATAGGCCAGCTCCGCCATGTGCGATTCGGGGTTGGCCGCGTAGAACTCCTCCAACACCGCGGCAATCTGCCGGTGTAAACGCACGCGCCGCGTCGTGGTCAGCTCACCGTAGAGGGTCTCGCGCACCAGCGCGTGGGCGAAGCTGTAACGGCCGACGGCACGGGGCAGCTCGGTGATGATGCGGGCGGCCATCGCCTCCTCGAGGTTCTCGATCAGCTGCTCCGCCGGCAGCTCGCTCACCCGTTCGAGCGCGCTGAGGCTGAATTCCCGTCCCATCACCGAGGCGATTGTCAGTAGCTGGTTGCAGCGCTCAGAGAGCCGGTCGAGCCGGCGGCCGACGACTTCGCGCACGCTTTGAGGAATGGTGATGCCCCACTCGGCGTCGCGGCCCTCGGCGTCGAGCCGGCCCTCGGCAATGAGCAGCCGGGCGATCTCGGTGACAAAGAAGGGGTTGCCGTCGGTTTCGCGATAGACCGCGTTCACCAGCGCCGCCGGGGCGACCTTACCGGCGGTCAGTTCGAGATAGCGGGCAACGTCACCTGCGGTGATGCCGCGCAGCAGGATGCGCCGGCTGAGCTGCTCGCGCGCCAGCTCGCCGAGGCTGTGCGACAACGGATGCTGGCGGCGCAACTCGACGTCGCGATAAGTGCCCAGCACGAGCAGGCGGCTGCTGCTCAGCTCGCGGGCCAGGAACTGCAGCAGCAGCAGCGAAGGCTTGTCGGCCCAGTGCAGGTCGTCGATAATCACCACCAGCGGTTGGCGGTTGGCGGCGTTCTTGAGAAAGGCCGTGATGCTGTCGAACAGGCGGAAGCGCGCCTGCTCGGGCTCGAGCGCCGCCGGCGGCGGCAAGTCGGGCAAGCGCTCGCGCACCTCGGAGACGATCTGGGCGATGTCGGCCGCGCCCGAACCCAGCTCGGAGCGCAGGATGGCGGGGTCGCGCTCTTGGACGTAGGAGCGCAGCACCTGCACCCAGGGCCAGTACGCCGGGGCGCCTTCGCCCTCGTAGCAGCGGCCGATCAGCACCTGCGCGCCGCGCACCCGTGCGTAGGTGGCCAGCTCCTCGGCGGTGCGGGTCTTGCCGATGCCGGGCTCGCCGACCAGCAACAGGAGCTGGCCGCGCCCCGAGAGCGCGGCCTCGAGACCTGCGCGCAGCTCGTGCATGGCGGCCTCGCGTCCGACAAACGCACCCGCCGCCATGCGGTCGAGGGGATTGGCGTTAACGGCGAGTCCCGGCGCCGTGCTGCCGGCCAGCGTCGTGCTGGCGCGCTCGATCGCCGCCAGCGCCTCGAACACTAGACTCGCCGTTGCCGGACGATCCTCTGGCGCCTTGGCCAACAGCTGCATAATCAGCGCTTCCAGGTCGAGCGGCACTGCCGGGTTGTGCCACGAGGGCGCCACCGGCGCGGTGTTGAGGTGCTGGGAGATGACGGCTACGGCATCGTCGCCGAGAAAGGGCGGGCGCCCGGTGACCATTTCATAGAGCACGGCGCCCAAGCCGTAAAGATCGGCACGGGCGTCGATGCTGCGGCCCAGGGCCTGCTCCGGCGGCATATAGGTGGCCGTGCCCACCATCATTCCTTCTTGAGTCAGGCGCGAGCGATCGAGGGCCAGCGCCAGGCCGAAGTCGCCGAGCTTGGCCGAGCCATCGGCAGTGAGCCAGACATTGCCCGGTTTGAGATCGCGGTGCAGCACCTCGCGGGCGTGTGCGTGCTCCAGCGCTTGCGCAATCTGTCCGGCGATGCGCAGGGCGTGCTCGATCGGCAGGTGGCGCGGCAGCGCTGCCGTGCCGGCTGCGGCGGCTGCCGGATCAGCGCTGTCATCCGCCGGGGCGCGGCGCAGCAAACCCTCCAGCGATCCGCCGGCCATGTACTGGCTGACGATGAATGGTTGGCCGGCTTCTTCGCCGATGTCGAACACCGTGACGATGTGCGGGTGGTCGCCGAGCCGGGCCATCGCCTGAGCTTCGCGCTGCACGCGCGTGCGGCCGCTGCCGTCCAAGCCTGCGGTCTTGATCAGCGCGATGGCAACATCACGATCCAGCCGCTCGTCATGGGCGCGGTACACGCGCTTGCGGCTGCCCTCGCCGAGAAAACACAGCACCCGGTAACGACCCGCGGCGAACGAGGCCGGCAAGGCCGCCGGTGGGGCCGGCCCGTCATCGGCCGCTGCCGTCGGGCCAAGATCACGGCGGCGCGCCAGTTCACCGGCAAGCGGAACGCCGCAGGCGTGGCAGAACGTGTTGGCAACGGGATTCGAAGTGCCGCAGGTTGCACAGGCAACATCGGTTGCCAGCGCCCAACCGCAGCGGCCACAAAAACGCGCAACCGGCGGATTGGATTGCGCACAGCTCTGACAGCTGACGCTCTGCGATGCAGGACTCATGGCGGCAGACCCGATACCTTTATGACCCGCTGTGGCAGGAATCAAGCAAGTGCGCTAGCCCCGGCTGCGCCGCCCCGCCGCTGGCCGGCTAGAGCTGCAAACGCCAGCCGCAGCGCCAGTGTCACTCGCGGTTCGATCAGCACGCGCCAACGGCCGAGCAGAGCGACTCGTAGGCCGGGCACGGCAACGCCGCGTAGGCCGATCTCCGCGACTGCGATGCCCGAGAGCGAGACCAGGAGTGCCAAGCTCCCACCTTTGCGCTGCAGCGTGGCGCTGCTCATTCACGAGTCGTGTCGGACGTTGGCAGCGGCCGCGGCAAATACCCGCTCGGCGTTGCCCCGCAGAATCGCCGCTCGTGCCTCTGGTTGTCCCTCGGTTACCAGCAGCACCTTCGCCAGCGTCGCCGCCAGCGGGTAGAAGGGCCAGTCGCTGCCGAACAGCACGCGCTCAGCGCCAACCGCGCCGATGATGTCATGCAGCTGGGTGACGCCTTGGCTGGCGATCTCCAGCCAGACGTTGGCGTGGCGCTGGGCCAAGGCCACCCCCTCGGCCACGTCGCGGGCGCCGGCATGCCCGAGCACGAACTGGACCCGTGGAAAGGCCTCGATGCCTTTAACCAGATGGCGGATCAAGGCGTAAGGCCGCATGAAGTTCGGCTCGATGCCGGAGCGGCCGGCGTGAAAGATCACCGGCAGTCCTAAACGCTCACATTCATCGTAGACCTCCAAGGCCGCCGGGTCGTCGGGAAAGAAGCGCTGCATCTCGGGGTGCAACTTGAGGCCGCGCGCGCCCCGGCCGGCGAACTGACGCAGCTGCTGCCGCCAGGTGCGGCTGTGCGGATGCACCGAAGCGAACAGCAGCAGGCGCCGGTCGGCACCGGCTTGCTCGATGGCCTGCAACCAGGTGTCAGTGAGGTTGTCGCCGAAAGGCAGCCCGGTGGCGATGGCGAGTACGTTGGCTTGCGCGACGCCCATGGCGTCCATCTCGGCAAGCAAATTCGGAACGGTGTGGGTTTGGGCGGCGCGGCTGCCGAAGAGTAGCTGGTTGCGGATTTCGCGCTCCAACTCGTCGTGGGCCGCCCGGCTGAAGTTGGTATTGATGTACACATCGAGGTCGAAGTCGCAGCCGGGCTGGTCGCGGTCGCAATCGAGGAAGTACTGCGTCCGTTCGGTGCGGCGTTGCAAATCGAGCGCCGGGGCGAACAGCAAGGCCACGCCCAGGTGGGTGTGGAAGTCGAGCGCCGGCGGCATGCCTTCAAGACGCAACCGCAGTTGCCCACTTTGGTCCAGTGCGAAGTAGGGCAGCTGCGCCAAGCCGCGGTAGCCGCGATAGCGCAACGCACCATACGGGCCCCGCCCGGAGCGCTCCGCCTCCTCGCGCATCTGCCGCTGCAACTGCGCGGCGTCGGCACCGGTGTCGCCACCCCAACAGCCGGCCACCAACCCGGCCGCGCTCAGCATCATTAGCTTGCCGAAGTCCCGGCGATTGATTGAGTCGTGCATAGATAGCAGAAGGCGCAGTCAGGCTGAGTGTGACTAGCGCTTAGGCACATCGAGGATAGCGCCGCGCGTGCGCAAGCGCTGTTGCAGCCCGGGTACGTCGAGCTGCTTGAGCGGCAGGCGCGCAGCGGCCGCCAACGCCGCTGCCGTGCCGGCGGCCTCGCCGGTGGCCATGCACGCGGGGATCTCCTTGGTCGCGTGGTGGGTGCGGTGATCCACCGAGATGCAGCGTCCGGCCGCCAACAAGTTGCGGTACTGCTTGGCGAGCAACGAACGAAATGGAATCCAATAGAGCGCTCCGTACTTGGTCCAATGCCCGGTGATGGCGATCGCGTCGGCCATCGGCCGGTCCATGTCGTCGCGCGTCAACACATACTCGCCGAGCATACGGCGGCTCTCGGTGATGCCGAGGTCGCGGGCGATCTCGCAGATGTGGGCATCCTTAAATTGCGGCGACTCGGCGCGCAGGCGGTCGACGGCTGCCATCACTTTGCTGCGGCACTCCAACTCGGCCAGCGTCAAGTCGCGCGGGTCGGTGGCGTCGATCTTGCGAATGATGCGATCAGTAGCGCCCCAGGGAAACAGCACTTGGCCTTTGCCAAGCGTTTGCAGGCAGGCCGCGCCGCTACCGAATGCGGCCTCGACCTCGGCCACCCCACCCATGCGGAACCACAACCACGGCAGCACCTTCTCCAACTCGAAGGGCACACCGAGCGAGGCGAAGACGTCGCCGTCACCGCTGGCGTCGATGACAACGTCGGCGAGAATCGCAAACCGGCCCGACTTGCTCTGGAAGGTGACACCGCGAACACGCTCGCCGTCGCGCAAGCCCTCACAGGCCCAACTGTGCAGCAGCAGGCCGACGCCACTGTCGGCACACATCCGGCTGAGCGCCAAACGGAATTCCTCCGGGTCGTAAGCCACCGAGTAGCGCACTTTGTGCGGCCCCGCGCCCCAGACTAACCCCCAGCGCAGATACTGCACCACCAGCGCCTCGTCCGTCGAGCCCCATTCTGCCGGCGGCGGGAAGTAAGCCGCGCCCCGCGCTGACAACCGCTCGACCACTTCCTGGCACAGCCCGCCGATGACTTGGTGCCCGTCGCCGTCATCGAGCGTGAGCAGCAAGATGATCAAGCCGTTGGTCGCCAGCCCGCCGAGCGAGCCGCTGCGCTCGACCAGCATGACCTCCGCGCCGTTGCGCGCCGCAGCGATGGCGGCAGCACTGCCGGCCACACCGCCGCCGACCACCAGCACCTGCGTTTCGGCCAACACCGGCGTCCGCCGTGCCGGTTCTTCCACGAACGACTTCATGGCGGAGTCCCGGCGGGCAAAGCCGGCTCAGTGCCTGGGCGCAGCGCCGGGATCACTTCGCGTGCGAACAGCTCCTGGCTCTTGAAGGCGAGTTCTCGCGGCATGTCACCGATGCGACCGCCGTGGATGAAAAGACCGAACCCGAGTTCCTCGCGGTATTGTTGGAGGCGCGCGACAATCGTAGCCGGGCTGCCGGCCAAGACGTAGCCGTTGCGCTGCAACTCCTCGAACGACAGCTCCGACGGTGGCCGCAGGCCGGCGCTGAGAAACTTGCGTAACGACTGCTCACTGACGTAGCCCGGCGGCAGCAGGAGGTGCGGCGGAATCCGCAACCCGCGCCGGAACAGCCATAGTACGTGCGGCTCGGCCTCGGCGCGCGCGCCGGCATCGCTCTCGGCTACGTATACCGGCAGGGCCAGGCCGAGCTGCTGCGGCGGCGCGTTGTAACCGGCGCGCTCGGCTTCGGCCTTGTATTCCTCCAGCAGGCGTTTGGTTTGCGCGTACGAGGTGAACAGGGTCACGAAGGGATAGCGGCGCTGCACTGCGAAGCGGATGGTCTCGGTGCTGCCTTGCGATGGCAGCCAGATCGGCGGATGCGGTTGCTGCAGCGGGCGGGGCCAGATGTTGGCGTAACGCACGCGGAAGTGCTTGCCCTCGAAGGCGAAGGGGCCGTCCTCGGTCCATGCCCGCACGATCAAATCGTGGGCTTCGTAGAAACGCTCGCGGGAGTATGTCGGGTTTACGCCCAGCGACAAATACTCACAACCGATGCCGCGGACGAAGCCGGAGATGATCCGGCCGCCCGAAAGCACATCCAACAGGGCTACTTCCTCAGCCACGCGCAAGGGATGGTCGCGCAGTGCGATGCTGTTGCCCAGGATGGCGATGCGAGCGCGGGTAGTGCGCCGCACCAGCGCGGCCGCGATCAAGTTGGGCGCCGGGCCGGTGCCATAGGCGGTCTGATGATGCTCGTTGACCCCGAGGCCGTCGAAGCCGAGTGCTTCGGCGCGCTCGAGCTCGTCGAGGTACTCGTTGTAAAGCGCCTGGCCGCGCGCGGGGTCGTAGGCGCGGTTGGGGAAGGTGATCCAGAGCGAGCGATGGCGGCGCTCGGAGTTGGCCGGCAGGTGCGGCCAGGGCATGAGATGAAAGTAGAAGAACTGCATCGGCGCGCCGGTCGCTGACGGCCTACGGCTGGGCGAGGAAGTCGGTTGCCAGCCGGACGAAGGCGGCGGTTTGCTCGAAGGGGACGAAATGGCCGCAGTCGGCCACCGTGCGCAGTACCGCCCCGGGAATGGCGCGGGCGTAAGCCTCGCCGTAAGCCAGCGGCAGGAAGGTGTCCTGCTTACCCCACACCACCAGCGTGGGCGCGCTAATGCGAGCCAGACGCCGCTCCAACTTGGGGTCGTAGAAGTACGGATTCCACGCCAGACGCGCCAGCGTGGTGGCATCGTGGTAGCCGCGCACGATCAGCTCCGGGCCATACTCGGCCGGCAACAGTTGCGTTGCCCGGACGGGGTCGTGGAAGAGGTGAGGCAAGGTGTCCTCGAAGGAATTGAGAAACAAATCGTAGCGCGCGACGCCGTCAACTTTCAGCCCGGCGGCGCCAATCAAGATCAAGGCGCTGACCCGCTCGGGGTAGGTGGCGGCAAAGGCCGCGGCAATCCAGCCGCCGAAAGAAGTGCCGACAACGGCGGCGCGCGGCAGGTCGAGAGCCGTGAGGAGATCGGCGTAGTGCAGCACCAGATCGTCCATCGCGTCGAGCCAGTCGGGCCGCTCGCTGTTGCCGAAGCCGAGGTGGTCGGGCGCCAACACGCGGCCGTGCGCCGCCAAGCCGTCGAGATAGGGATGCCACATGTTGCCGCAGTATTCCGGGTGCAAGACCAACACCGGCGCGCCGCCGCCGCCGTGCTGCAGGTGCGTGCGCACACCGCCGATGGTGAGGAACTCGGAGCGATGCGACATCGGCACGCTGATACACCCGGCGCCCAGCGGCGGCAAGGGCGCTGGCGGGGCTCCTGCTGCGGGTAGCCCGGTCCAGGTTCGAGTCCTCGGGCACTGCGGATTCGCCTTTGCTCCGGATTCGCCCTGGCCGTTGTTCATCTTCTACCACACGAATGGAATCAACCGCTTCACCTCCCGGCAATAGGCCTCGTACGGCGTGCCGAGTTGCGCGCGCAGGCGATGTTCTTCCTGCGCGGCGCGCATCGCCAACGCCGTGCAGCACAGGGCGAAGGTGAGCAGGAAGGGCGCCCGGGGAACAATCGCGAGTGGCGCGGCGGCAGCGAGCAGATAACTGAAATACAGCGGGTGGCGCACGATGCCGAACGCGCCGTCGCGGCGCAGCCGGTGCGGGGGCTCGTCGGGTAAGCGCGTCCGGCGCAGCGGCCCGATCTGCACCCGCCCCCAAAACCAGAAGGCAATCGCGGCGCCAAACACTGTCAAACCGAGCACTGCCCGCCCCAGCGGCACGACCGGCAGCCAGCTCAGCGTCACGCAGGCCGCGCTGACGTGCAGCGAGATGATCGTGACGCTGAAGCGCACCCACCATCGTTCGCGCCGGTCGTAGAACGGCAGGGCCTCTGCCACGGCCTCGGCGCGAAAGAAGTGTAGCGGCAGCCAACCCAATGCGAACACCATGGCCACGACCACGCCCACCATCACGCCGCCGCCTTCTGCGCTGCGGCCAACCGCAAACGCGAGAGCGTTAATCCCTGCGCCGACAGCACCAGCAACCCCGCCGCCATCCACGCGCTCTCGTGCAAGCGAATCACCACACCGACCACGAAGCCCAACTCGGGACGCCCACCGGCAAACGCGAGGACGCCCACTTGGCCGGCTTCCAGCGCCCCCAGCCCGGCGGGGCTCGGCGCCGCCCGCGCCACCCCGGTGCCGAGCAGCACCATCAGCAAGGTCGGCAAATCGAGCACGACACCAAACCCCGCCAGCAAGCAGTAGTACTCGCCAATCACCAGCACCTCGATCAGCAGCGAGCCGGCCAGCCCCGACACAAACGTTGCCGGATGATCGCGAAAGAAGCCGACCATGTGCTCTTCCGTGCGCCGCAGCGCGGGCATCCAAGACGCCGACCGCGGCAGCATCCGCCGCGCCCGCTCACTGTAACACCAGGCCAGCGGCCGCCGCCCGCGCCGCAGCTGCGCCAGCGGCAGCGCCAACAACCCCAGCAACGCCAGTATCGTCAGCACCAAGATGAGCGCCGCGCGCTGCGACGAGCCTAGCACCTGGGCCACCGAGAACACCGCAACATACGCCAGCACGCAGAGCATGTTGCTGATCAGCTCGAGCGCCCGGTCGATCGTCACCGCCGCACCCGCCTGTGTACCGCCAACCCCGCCGGCATACATCAGCGCAATCCGAACCGGCTCGCCCGCAAGCTTGGCCGACGGCACCAGCGCGCCGACCGCGTCGCCGGCTAGCCGCGCTGCCACCAGCCGCGCCAAGGGCAACCGCGCCCCCAGCGCGCGCGCCGCCGCCCCCCAGCGCAGGCTGTAGCCAACGAGCACCACCGCGGCTAGGACCATGTAAGCCGACAGGTACGCCGGCGACACGCGGCCGAAAGCCGCCGCCAACTCACCCAGCCCGAACTGCCAACACAGCCCGACCAGCACCGCCACGCCGACAACCAGCGGCGCGGCGCTCAAACATCGCCGCCCGACACCCTCGCCCCAGCGCATCATCGAGTAGCTCCCGCAACCTCGGACGATCGCTCTGCCGAACTCAACTGGGCGGCGAATACATCGGCAATCGGGGCGAAGGCATACTCGCGTAACAGCGCTCGCAGGCGCGCCATCAGACGATGGCGACCGATACGGAGCAGCCAGCGACCGGCACCCGGCCCGGTGGGCGATGCGGGATCAATCTCCCAGGGGTGGAGATAGAACACCGCCGTCCCCACCTCGCGTTCGAAGCGCTGCACGCAGCGCCGCAACAGCCGCGGCGGCACCAGGCGTAGGCCGGCGCCGCTGGCCAGCGGCAAATACCAGAAGCAGAGCATTTGCAAGATTCCGACCGGGATTTCCCACAGCCCGCTCGGGTGGCGAAACGGCGCCCGCGGACAGACCAGCTCGAGGCCCGGCGGGCGGTCGATGGCGAGAATGCTCGAATCATACGTCACGCCCAGCTCCGCCAGGGTCTCGATCGGCCAGCGCACGTCGGCTTTGATCGAGAAGTATGGAGCGCGGTAGCCGCGCACGTGCCGCCCCGTGATATCTTCCAGCAGCCGCAACGAACGCGCGACATCGGCGCGGAACTCGCGCCGGACCAGCTCGGCCACCGGGCGATGGCCGTAACCGTGGCTGGCAATCTCGTGGCCGGCAGCGGCCGCGCGCCGCACCAGGGCGGGGAAGCGGGCTGCCACCTCGCCGAGAAAGAAGAACGTCGCCCGCGCCTCATACGCGGCGAACAAGTCGAGCAGCTGCAAAGTATTCGTCTCCACCCGCTGCGCGGGGTGCCCCGCTAGCGCCGCGTCGTGATACCAGTCCTCCACGTCGACGCTGAGTGCGTGCCGCATCATTCGAGTCGCTAGCGCAGCTTGCCCCCCACGGTCAACACCAAGCCGACCGGACAGCTCACGCTGGCGCTCCTCAGCGCACGCGCGCCGGTTGACCGCTGCGCGTCACAGCACTACAACAGGTGCCAAATGCCGGGGATGGACGACTTTGATCTTGACGAGAGCGGTTTGCGAAGTGCCACCGAACGGGCCCGCGACGGCAAGCTCGATACCGCCGCCGCCGTCAGCCGCGCCCGCGAGGGCCGCGGCCTGCCGGCGCAGGACATGGCGGCGCTGTGGTATGCGCCCGGGCTTACTACAGCAGCGATTTATGACCTGGCGCTCGAGCTGCGGCGGGCGCATCCGGTGCGGCTCGAGACTTTCGCCCCGCTTTACTTGACCAACACCTGCGACGGCACCTGCCGCATGTGCGGCATGCGCAGCGGCAACAAAGCTCTCGAGCGCGACACCGCCGACTTGGCCCGCATCGAAGAGCAATTGGGCACTCTGCGGCGGCGCGGCATGCGCGCCGTGGCGCTGGTAACCGGCGAGTATCGCGCGCCCCGGCGGCGCTGGGCCATGGAGTATGTCAACCAGGCGCTGCACACCGCGCTGGGGCTGCAGTTCTCCCACGTCCTGTTGAACATCGGCGGCATCGACGATGGCGAGTTCAGCCGCTTACTCGACGGCATCGAACGCGACGATCGGGGCGGGGTGAAACCTCACATCACCATCTCCAATTTCCAGGAGACCTACTGCCGGGCGCACTACGCCAAGTTCATGGGCGTCGATCCGGACAACCCGCGCGCCGGGTTCGACCGCCGGCTCAACGGCTTCGATCGCGCGCGCCGCGGCGGTCTGCGCTCGGCCAACCCCGGGATCTTGCTCGGCCTCAATCGCGATCTGGGTTGGGAGCTGGCGGGATTTGCCAGCCACGCGCGCCACCTCCGCGCTCACGGCATGCAAGTCTATCTTTCCGTGCCGCGCCTGCGCCAGATCGCCGGCAAGCAGCATCAGCGCGGCGCCAGCGACGAGGAGTTCGTGCGCTTGGTCGCGATCCTTTCGCTCGGTCTGCCCGACTGCAAGATCGTTATCACCACTCGTGAGTCAGTAGCGATGCAACGCCAGCTGGTACCGATTGTCACCGTACTGTCGGCCGGCTCCTCCGCCGTCGCACCGTATACCGACACCACCGCCCGCTACCGCATCGAAACCAGCCAATTCCGCGTCCTCGATCAGCGGCCATTCGAGGAGATCTTGCGCGAGCACCTGAGCTCGGGCCAATCGATTGTGAACTTTCAGCCGCCGGCCTGAACGCCGGTATCGTCACCCCGCGCGCCTGAACAGCAGCGCGGCGCCGGTTCCGCCTCGGCCCAGCCCGCACAACAGAGCGCGCCCGAGCGGCTGCGCCTGCCCCCGGCCGCCAGCGAAGAGAAACGGCGCACCCGGCTCGGCCTGGCGCAAGTTGCACAGTGGCGGTACGGCTTGGTGGTGAAGCGCAAGACAGGCGGCCGCAGCGCTCAGTGCGCCGGCCGCACCGAACTCTCCGATCGCACCTTTGATCGAAGTGAGGTAGACGCCGCCGGCGAGCCCGCCGAACACACCCGCGAAGAGGTCGAGCTCGCAGGCATCGAGCTGGCGCGAGGAGTTAGCCGAGCCGCAAATCAGCCCGACCGGTAGGTCGCCGAGCAGACGGCGCAACGGCACCCGTGCCGCCGGGGCGCGCGCGGGCCACTGGTAGGGCGGAGCGCCCACGCTGAAGTTGGCATCGCCCTCGATTTCGGCGTACACCCGCGCCCCGCGCACCCGCGCCCGCTCCGCCGACTCGAGCGCCAGCATGGCGGCGCCCTCGCCCAGCACCACCCCGTTGCGCCCGGCATCGTACGGGCTGCACCACTCATCCCCGCCGTGTTGCCCCGACAGCGCCCCGGCCCGGCGATAGATGTCGCACACGATCCCCGCCAATTCATCCCCGCCGCCGGCCAGCACCACGTCGGCCCGACCCGCACGCACCGCCGCGCAACCGAGGATAATCGCCTGTTCGCCCGTGGTCTCCGCCTGCGTGACCGTGAAGTTGACGCCGGTAACACCCAGTTCCATCGCGGTGTAGCTGGCGGCGGCGTTGAGCACCAAGTTGGGGAAAATCATCGGGCTAGCGGCCGCCGGCCCCTTGCTGAACACCCTTTCCAGCTGCACCGCCGATTCCGAGATATCTCCCAGCGCCGACCCGACTATTACGCCGACACGCGCAGGCGGCAGTGTCGCGGCAGCAATGCCGGCGTCATCCAGCGCCATGCGGCTAGCCGCGACTACCATGCGCGAGCAATTGTCCATGCGCCGCAGCTGCGCGGAAGTAATGAACTCGCGCGCGGCGAAGTCGCGCACCTTCGCCGCTACGGATGGAACCTCGGCCGCCACCAGGCGGCCTTCGCTCCGGGCGATCCCCGACTGCCCATCCGCCAACGCCGCCCAGAAGCGCTCGCGGCCGATGCCGATCGGACTCACCACCCCGATGCCGGTAACGGCAACCGCGGGGGGCCGCCGCCCATCTCCGCGTCGTGGTGTCTCGCTGGTCAGGCTTTCACCCTTCATAGCCGCGGATGATCACGCTGGTGTTGTTGCCGCCGAAGCCGTACGAGTTCGAAAGCACGGTGGTGAGCTGCGCCGGGCGGCTCAGCTTCGGGACATAGTCGAGATCGCACTCGGGATCGGGGCTTTCTAGCGTCGCCGTCGGGGGCACGAAGCCGCCGCGAATCGCCAGCAAGCTCGCCAGCGCCTCGATCGCGCCGGCGGCGCCGAGGCAGTGCCCGATCATCGACTTGGTCGAGCTCACCGGCACCTGCAAGGCGCGGGCACCGAGCACGGCTTTGATGGCGCGAGTCTCGACCACATCGTTGAGCGGCGTCCCCGTCCCGTGGGCATTGACGTAGTCGATCTCCTCCGCCGCCACGCCGCCTTCGTGCAGTGCGCGGCGCATGGCGAGCGCGGCGCACTCGCCGTCGGGTCGCGGTTGTGTGAGATGATGCGCGTCGGCACTGACGCCATAGGCGACAAACTCGCCGACAATGCGTGCCCCGCGCTGCCTCGCGTGCTGCCAGTGCTCGAATACGAACATGGCCGCGCCTTCGCCGAGGGTGAGGCCGGCGCGGTTCTTGTCGAACGGACGGCAGGGCTCGCGAGCAAGCGCCTGCAAAGCGTTGAAACCCGAATACGTCATTTGGCAGAGCGAATCCGTCCCGCCACAGAGGACGGTGGCGGCGCGGCCGCTTCTGATCCAGTCGGCAGCCAGGCCAAGCGCATTGGCGCCGGAGGAACACGCGGTCGACACGGTCAAGCGCGGTCCGTAACAGGCAAAGGCGTGGGCTACAGCGTCTGCCGGCGTCGACACCGGCGTTTCGAGCCAGTCCGACAGGCGCCGGTGTCCGGGCTCGCCTACCACCATTCGCCTAAAGCACTCCTCCCCTGCCGCCATGCCGCCGGTGGTGGTGCCGATGACCACGCCGGCATCTCCCGGTTCGGTTAAGCCCGCCATGCGCCACGCCTCCGCCGCCGCCATCAGCGCCAGCAGCGTCGTACGCGAGGCCCGCCGCACGGTTGCACGCGGCAGCCAAGCCGGCGGGTGCAACTCCTTAACCTCGGCCGCCGTCGAGCTGCGAAATCCCGCGCTGGAAAACAGCGACAGCTCACCGATGCCGCAGCTTCCCGCACGCAGGCCTTCGGCAAAGGCCGCCACACCGACGCCGAGCGCGTTGATACTACCGAGTCCGGTGATGGCTATGCGATCCAAGGTGAGGTCCAACGTCGAAGGTCGTAGTCTCACGCCATCATTAGGCCGCCGTCGACGACGAGGGTGGCGCCGGTGATGTAATTCGCGGCCGGGCTGGCGAGGAAGCGGATGGCGTGAGCCACCTCAGCCGGCTCGCCGAATCGGCCCAACACAATCTGTTGGTTGAAGCGCGCACGCTCCGCCTCGGGGAGGCCGGCGATCATGCGCGTCTCGATCAGCCCTGGGCAAACGGCATTGACCGTGATGTTGTAGCGGCCGACCTCACGCGCCAGCGACTTGGTCAGGCTGAGTAGCCCGCCCTTGGCCGCGGCGTAATTGGCGGCGCCATCCTTACCCAGCAGTGCGGCCGGCGAGATCACGTTGATGATCCGCCCCCAACGGCGGCGGATCATCGGCCGCAGCGCGTGCCGAGTGCACAAGAAGGCTCCGCGCAGGTTTACCGCCATTACCTCGTCCCACGCCTGCGGCGCCATCATCATCACGAAGCCGTCGCGCGTGACGGCGGCATTGTTGACCAAGATGTCCACCCCGCCGCGCTCACCGAGTTGTGCGAACATGGCGTCGATCGCCGCCGCATCGCCGACGTCGGCACGCACCACGCTCGCCTCCGCCCCGAGCGCCCGCACGGCGGCGGCCACATCTTCGGCTTCGGCGGCCGAGCGCGCGTAGTTGACGGTCACCGCCGCGCCCGCTGCTGCCAACGCCTCGGCCGCAGCCCGGCCAATGCCGCGCGAGGCGCCGGTAATCAGCGCGCGCTTGCCGTCAAGGCGAAAGGGATCTCCGTTCATCGCAGCAGCCGCCACAGTTGCCCCTTGATCTTGCGCGCGCGCAGTGTCTGTAGCACTTGGATATTGGTCTTGATGCCTTTCCCGGGCACGATCCAGTTGGCGTGTGCGCGCGCGTAGGTCTCGATCCGTTCGATTAGATCACCCTCGAGTGTCGGCGCAATGTAGAACTTCGGGTAGAGCAGGTTGTCGTCGGCGTCGATCTGACCGTCGCGCAGCGCGGTTTCCACCATGGCGGTGCCGGGCAGGATGCGGATGCCGGTCATGGCGATCACCGCGGTCGGTTTGAGTTCGTCCATCAGCGCGATCGTCTCGCTCACCGTCTGGCGGGTCTCGCCGGGGCCGCCGAAGATCAGACTGTGGCAGAACTTGAGCCGGTGCTGGTGACACAGCTGCGAGGCCCGCCGCAGGTCATCGATGTCGAACTCCTTCTTCAGGTTGGCGATCATCGCCGGCGAGCCGGCATCGGTGCCGAACTCGATCGCCTTGCAACCCGAGGCCGCCATCAAGCGGCACAGCTCGTCGTCGACAAACTTCGGGTTGAGGTAGCCGGACCATTCGACGTCGAGCCGGCGGGCGGCGATCTCCGCGCAGATGTCCTTGGCGTGCCGCATGGGCAGGTTGAAGATGTTATCGACGAAGAACCAGTGGCGAATCTGGAACTGTTCCCGCGTCGCCTGGATCTCGTCAACGACCGCCTTCGCGCTCCGCATCCGCACCATCGACCCTTCGATGAGCGGGTAGCTGCAGAAGACACAGTCGAAGTGGCAGCCGCGCTTGGTCTGGATGTTGAGCGCCCCGCCGCGTTCGTAGTACCGATCCAGGTCGAAGCGCTGGCGCATCGGCACACCGGTGATATCGAGGTGCTTGATGCGCGCAACTGCGTTCACGCAGACGCCGCCGTTCACCGGCTGGCAGTTGAACTCCGCGGTCGAGGCGAACGGCGCGCCGCTAGCGAGGCGGTCGAGAACCCACGGAAACGCCGACTCGCCCTCTCCGATCACACCGGCGTCGGCACCGAGGTAGTCCATGATCGTTGCCGGCATGATGGTGAAGCCGGCGCCGCCGAGCACGATCGGCGCGCTGGTCAGCTCGCGGATGGCATCGACCAGCCGTTTGTAGTCGTCGATGTACGAAGTGTTCTGCGGAAAAGCCGATGAGTCGAGGTTACGCAGCGAAATACCGATGACCTGCGGGTTGAAGGCGCTGATCTTCTCGTCGAGCGCCGGGCGCAGGGCGTCGAGAAAACACAGGTCGAGCGTATCGACGGCGTGCCCCTGCGCGGCCGCCACCGCCGCCATGTACGCCGCGCCGATCGGGAACACCGGGTCCGGCAGCTGCTCGGTGTTGGCAGAGATCAACAGCACACGCAGCGAGCGGTTGGTCATGAGGTTTCTTCGCGGCTGAGAACCAGACTGACGATGTTGCCCGAATAGCACAGGGCATTGACCATCACCACCGGCGGTTCCAGCAGACCTTCTTCAGCCATCGACAAAGAAGAACCGCAGAAAGCCTCCGGGCGCATCACCCCCGCCGCCAACGCCAATGCCAGGACCCCGCTGGCGGCGAAGCTCTCGCCCAGCACCGCTTTCGGTGCCAGCACAAGCGGCGGCGACGGACCGAACAGCTGCGCTAGTGCCGCTTGCTCGCTAGCGTCGAGCGGAGTTCCGTGAGCACCGGCAAGCACCAAGGCGATGTCATCGGGCACATGACCGCTCAGATCGAGTGCGCGCCGCATCGTCGCAGAAATGCCCGTACACTCTCGAGCCCGGCGCGTCAGGCTCGGCTCGAAGCCGGCACCGTAGCCGTCAATTCGCCCCAAGGCGCGCGCGCCCCGCTGCCCGGCATGATCCTGGCGTTCAAGCACGACAACCACAGCCCCTTCAGAAGGCCAAATACCTGCCACGGCGTCGGCAAACGGGCGCGACTGTTCCGGCGCCTTCAACAGCCCCATGTCGTCGAGTCCCTCCAGCAGCGCGGAACCAAGCACATCCGCACCACCGGCCAGCACTACATCCGCCTTGCCCATCTGGATCAAGTCGAAGCCGTAGCCCACCGCACCCAAGCCGGCGGCAAGGCCCATGTGCGCGGTAACGTTGGGGCCCCTGATCCCGAGCGCAATCGACACTTCACCTGCGGCCGCGCTCGAAACCGTGTAGGCGAACAACCGCGGGCTAGCCGCCGCCGGGCCCTGTTCGATGATCTTCTGGTTGTACTCGGCGTTGGTAAGTAAGCAGCCGAGCCCAGTACCAAATGAAAGCCCGACGCGATCGGCTTGCGCCGGTGCAATCGTGAGTGCGGCGCTATCGACGGCGAGGTACGACGCCGACAAGAACATCCGGCACAAGCGGTCGAGTCGTCCGATGCGCGAGCGCTTGTCCGGCGGGATCGCCTCCAGCGGGATTTCAGCCACTGTCAGTGCGCGCTCGCGATCGTGCGCGTATGGCGGGCCGCTGGCTGCGACTCCTTGCAGCAGCGCCTCGACCGAGTGACCGAGGGGCGAGACCACTCCCAGGCCCGTGATCACCACCGGCGGCATCACCGATGCAGCCTCATGACGCCCGCTGCAGTACGATCGCGGCGTTGTTGCCGGCAAAGGCCGACGAAGTCGACAGAGCGGCGCGCACGGCATGGCGCCGCGGCGTGCCGCGCACGACGTCCAGCGAGCACGCCGGATCGATCTGCTCGCAATTGGCGGTAGGCGGGATCACGCCGTCGTCCAGAATGCGCGCGCACATGATGGCCTCGAAAGCGCCGGCGGCGCCGAGGGTATGACCGATCGCGCCCTTGATCGAGTTCACCGGGATGTGCGGGGTGGCGTCGCCGAAGACGGCACTGATCGCGGCGACCTCCATCGCATCGTTGTAAACGGTGCCGGTACCGTGGGCGCTGATGAAGTCGATGGCGCCGGCCTCCATGCCCGCGTCCGCCAACGCCGCGCGCATCGCGCGGGCGGCCCCGGCACCGTCGCGCGCCGGCGCCGTCATGTGCACCGCGTCGCCCGCCAAGGCGGTTCCCGCCACCTCGACCGTAGGTTCGAGGCCGCGTGCCCGTGCATGCGCCGCCGACTCGACCACCAGAACCGCCGCGCCCTCTCCCAGCAGCAGTCCATCGCGCCGAGCATCGAACGGCCGCACCGTGTCAGCCGTCGTCGCCCGCAAGCAGTTGAAACCGCTCACCACAAATTCACAGATGGTTTCGGCGCCGCCGACGATGAACACCTCGCCCTGCCCGCGCCGGATGAATTCTAGCGCCAGCCCGACGGCATGCGTGCCCGAGGCGCACGCGATCGATGGGCTGACTACGGGACCGCGCACGTCGAGTTCACGGGCGAGACGGGCAGCGACCGCGTAGTAGGGATAATGCAGGAGCTGGCGGACCGCGAAGGCCGCCCCGCTGCGGCGGCGGCGCTGATACAGCTCGCCGATCAGCATCCCGCCCAAGGTCGTGGCTAGAATCACCCCGACGCGCGTCCGGTCGGCGGCAGCCAGATCAAGGGCGGCGGCGCTCAGCGCCTCGCGCGCCGCCACCAGGGCGTACTGGCTGATGCGATCGAGCCGCAGTCCTTCGCCGGCAGACAGATCACGCGGCGGCAGAAAGTCCGCCACCTCGCCCGCCGCGGCGTGGGCGTACGCGCTGGTATCGAACGAGCGAATCGGGCCAAGGCCGCTGCGTCCGGCGAGCAAGCCGCTCCAGAAGGCCGGCACCCCTCGGCCCAGGGGCGAAAGCGCACCGCAGCCGGTGATGAAGGCACGCTGGTCGGGGTTCGGGTACATGGTGCGGCGGAATCATACGGGGCGAACGGCACATCGTTCAAGCCCGTGTTCGCAGCTCGTGTTCGCCGGCACGACCGTAACGGCCCGCGGGCCACGGCAAAGTCGTTCACGCGGGTTCCCGGGGTTATCGCGTTGCCGCGGCAACAGGTTTCTCTTTGAAAAGTTGGGGGTCGGGAGGGATTTGGTACCTCAAACAGGTGCGCGCTGCGAATGTCGTTGCATAGCCCGATCGGCCTTCGTACAGGTTGGTCATGAGAACCCCACGCCGGCTGGCGCTGAGCGCAGCCACCGCCTGGCTCGGAGCCGTGCTCGCAGTGGCGGTGGCCGCCGAGCCGCCCGGCAAGGATCGGCAGCCGCCCCGCCCGCCGGCGGTGGCGGGGCAGCTGCCGGTGCGCTTGCGTTCGGACTTCCCGGAATGCGCGCACTGTCTGGTGGCCAAGGGTGCGGGGCTTAAAGGCGTTACCGGCACGTACATTCTGGATCAGGTGCGGCTGAAGCACGGCATCACGCAGATGGAGCCGGTGTTCGGCGGCGTCCCGCTACAGCCGGCGGGCAAGAAGGCCAACGACAGCTCCTTGCTCAGTTGCTCTTCCTTGACGCAGGTGGCGATCGGGGTGTTCGCACTGTTGAAGCCGATGTCATTTTGGGTGGCGGCAATGCTCTTACCTTGCGGATCGAGCGTGACATCGAACCACACCGAAGTCCCGGGCTGCCCGCAGGCCTCACCCGCGGTGATGGTCTGTGCCGCCGCGGGCATGGCCAGCAAGGAAGACAGTACCGTGAGCAACAGCCCCGATCGTGCCCGCCGCAGCCGGCGGCGGGTCGCGCGATGATAATCAGCAGACATTGCCATCCCTCCTTCAGCGCTCGGCGATCAGCGTTGAGCGGCCGCGCTTCTCGCCTTCAGATAGGCGGCGCTCCACCAGCCCTCCCACTGCCCCTGGCGCCCGTGCGGATCGGAGAAGCTGCCGCTCAGCCGTACGCCCTGGATGGTGCCCTCGAAGGCACACAGGGATTGTCTACCCGCCGGCGACTCCGCCCGGGTCGATACCAGCCGGAAGCCGATTTGATCGCCGTCGACGGTGCCTGCGAGATCGGCCGGGCCGCCATCGCCCATGCCCTTCATCGTCCGCACGCCGCTGAGGGCGCCGCCGGGGCTCACTTGGAACCGCGCCGCCCGCCGCCCGCTCGCCTGCTGCCCGTTCTCGTCCAGCGCATCTACGCCAACTTGCCACGTGCCGTTGGCGTTCATGGCGGTTACCTCCGGCGGCTGAGCGGAGGCGCGGCTTGCCGCGCCCAGCACTAGCGCCACACCCGATACGGCGATTCGCATCAGTTGTTGTCTGCCGCCGCCCGTCATAGTGTCGTCCCTCTCTTCCTCGGGCGCTAGCGGCCAATGTTGCCGCTATACCCGATCGACAATGTGATCGTCCAGTAGCACAGATCAGTGAATGTACAGGGTAACGAAAAGGTACCAAGTACTTCGTACCGGTCCTGGTCCTACAGGACCCAGTTACCAGGACCAGGACCGGTACTAGGACCCGGGCCGCTGCAGGGCCGTGGTCGCCACGGCGCGCCGCGAGCGCCCGCCACCGTGGCCTCAGCCAAAGGCATGGAAAAGAAAGCCCGCGCCCTCGACGTGAAGCAGCTGCTGGCGGCGGCAATGAAGAAGTGATCGGCTGCTGCGCTCGCTCAGAGAGATGGCGCGGGTCCGTCGGCTCACCGCGTGCGCCCCCTGCGGAGCTAGAGTCTGGCCGCGAGATTGCGGTCGCCGACTGACGGCCGGCAACTTCGCCCGCTCGCTTAACGCTGCGGGGTTACCGGTTGACTCCGCAATAATTGTGATCGCTTGACTTCAACACCTGCTTTTGGCATCTGCGGGGCCGATGCTTGTGTAACTTAACCTTGACGGGTCGCACAGCCGGGAGGGCGTGATGCGCAAGCGGTTGACAGCACTGGTCACCGGTCACCGGTCACCGGTCACCGGTCAGTAAGGGCGATTGCCCTGGTTGTACTGCTTTGTCAACTGCTGTGGGCGCAGGAGCCGCCGGTGCGGCGGTTCTTTTATTGTCGCGCCCCTCTTCCCGTCGCCGGAGGTACTCATGAGACGAATGGGTAACGGCCGGTGTGCGCCTATTCTCGTGCTGGCTGCCCATAAGTTGGTCGGCGAGGCGTTTGCTTGTAGCCTTCGACTCACCACTGCGCTGTGTGCGCCGCTGGCCGCCTTTACTGCTGGAGCTGTAGCCAGGCTGGCGGAGCAGTTGACTGCTGCGCCCGAGCTGGCGATCGTGATCAGCCCCGATGTCGCCGTCTTGACTGGGGCCATTCGCGCGCTCAAACGACAATGGCCCACGGTGAGGGCACTGGCCGTGGCTGTGCCGAACCAGGAGACTGCGCTGATCTCGGTCGACACGCTGCGCGCGGACCATCTCGGGAGCTACGGCAGTTCAGAGAGCCTCACGCCGCACCTCGACCGTCTGGGAGCCGACGGCGTGGTGTTTGAGCATAGCATCACGTCGTCACCGTGGACGCTGCCGGCGATGGCATCGCTGTTTACCGGCCTCTATCCCCGCCACCACGGCGCGGGAACCATCACCAACCATCGCACGCCTCTGGGACGCGCGCCGCTACCCCCCGGCTCGTGGACCGTCGCCACGGCCTTGCGCGAACGCGGCTATCGCACGCACGCCATCGTGACCAATCCCTATCTCGCCCTGCATTATGGCTTGGGCGAAGGGTTCGATGCCTACGAGAACATCACGATTGAGTCGGAGGCTTTCCTGTCATTTCGGGAGACGACGGCCGGTCGGTTGCTCAACTGGCTGCGTCCCGATCTCGTGATCGGCGACCGCGGGGAGACGGTCAGTCGACGGGCGCAACAGTGGCTCGCCACCGTCGACCCGGCACAGCCATTCTTGCTGTGGCTGCACTACCTCGACCCGCATCCGCCTTACAGCCGCGCCGGGGTCACGAGGCACAAGAGCCTCCGCGGGGACATGGCCTTCGAACCGGCCACCGCGGGATCGGCGCCGCTGAGTCTCACGTCGCCCGACGTGGCCCGGCTCCGCAGTGGGGAGATTCGGCTGAGCGACGCAGAGAAGGAATCGGTTCGCACGTTGTACCGTGCCGAGGTGGCGAGCGTGGACGCCGCTATTGGCTCGGTACTCGATGCGCTCGACGCCCGCGGCTTGCGGGAGCAGACCTTGGTGGTCTGCATCGCCGACCACGGCGAGGAATTCTGGGAGCACGGCGGTGTCGAGCACGGGCACACGGTGTACGAGGAGCTGGTGCGCGTGCCGCTGCTGATGCGCTGGCCGGGCAGATTGCCGCACACGCGCATCGGACAGCTGACCCGTATCATCGACGTGGCGCCGACGATTCTCGACCTGCTCGGCCCCCCGGCACCGGCGGGCCTTGACGGCACGTCGCTGGTGCCGCTTCTTCGCGGCGAGAAGGTGGCGCCACGAACTGCGCTGACCGAGAACATGCTGTTCGCGGAGGAACGCGTTGGGCTGCGCACCGCCGGGCACAAGTACGTTCGCTGGCCCTCGGGCAAGGAGGAGGTGTACAATCTGCTCCAGGATCCGCGGGAGCTGCGTGATCTGGCGGGTATCGATGCCGCCGTCAGCCCGTTGCGCCAGCTCTTCGCCGAACTCGACCGTAGCACCATCGTGCGACCCGAGAGCGTGCTGGCGCCGGCACTGGGCGAGAAGACCCGGAGTGCGCTGCGGGCACTGGGGTATCTGCACTGACACGAGGCACGCGCTGCGAATGTCGTTGCATAACTCGATCGGCCTTCGTACAGGTTGGTCATGGAGACCCCCCGCCGGCTGGCGCTGAGCGCAGCCACCGCCTGGCTCGGAGCCGTGCTCGCAGTGGCGGTGGCCGCCGAGCCGCCCGGCAAGGATCGGCAGCCGTCCCGCCCGCCGGCGGTGGCCGGGCAGCTGCTGGTACGCTTGCGTTCGGACTTCCCGGAATGCGCGCACTGTCTGGTGGCCAGCGGCCGGGGGCTGACCGCTGCCACCGGCACGCGGGTTCTCGATCAGGTGCGGCTGAAGCACGGCATCACGGCGATGGAGCCGGTGTTCGGCGGCGTGCATGCGGCCGAGCGGCGCAAGGCGGCGCAGCAGCGCTTCGGGGCCAAGGGGGCAAGAGGCGGTGCGGGGACTGTAGATCGTCGACTGTCGACCGTCGACTTGTCCCAGATCTATCTGGTGCGCGTGGATCCGAAGGCCGATGTGTTGAAAGTGGCCGCTGACTTCCGCCGCGACCCCAACGTGGTGTCGGCCGAGCCGAACTATCTGTACTCGATCAAGTCGACAGGTGACCTCAGTCCGGAAGTGAACCTCGCGCCAAGGCGCAAAGCCGCAAAGCAGAGTACGGTCTCCGAAGAGGCGTCGCCAGCA
>JACQVA010000185.1 GCA_016210005.1 Deltaproteobacteria bacterium
AGTGCCCTCGTCGTCGACGCGGCGCGTGATGTTGCTTCGCGCGTCATAGGTCAAGGTCTCGAAGAAGACCTGGGAGTTGTCGGGTTTACGGTAGTCCAGGTAAGTGAACCCCACCACGGTTCTCGTAGCTGCAGGCCCTTTGCCCCTGTTGCGATGCTGGATTACGAGGTAGATAACGCCAGTGTTATCGCCGGTTTCGGCCCGGCACCCCCCGTAGCGAGTTTCGGGACTGCACGGTGTTGCCCCGAGAGGTCCACCGGTCAGCCAGGCGAGCGCGGCCAGAAGCCCGGCGGCCCCGACGCAGGCCTGGGCGACGGTGGCGATCCGTGCGGTTGCGTGTGGTGTTGTCGGGTGTAGCTCCACTGCTGGAAAGCCTAGCAGCGAAAGGAGAAGTTTGCCAGAGGGGCAAGCAGCCAGCGATGGCGGCTCAGAAGGGCAAGTAGGTGAGGCGATCGAGCCAGTCCTCGGCCTGGGAGGCGCCGACGATGAGCTCCAGCTGCTCCAGGGCCAGGCCGGTTGAGAGGCCCCGGCGCAACAGCAGCACGCCCCAGCATTGATGCCCGGCGGCCAGGTGGTCGGCGAAGTGGCCGGGCAGGGTCCTTCGGTCCAGGCTCACCAGCATCCGGTGCTCTTGCTCGCACCAGAGCAGAAGCTCGGGATCGGAGCTCCCGCAAGCCGGGGCCGCGTAGCTGCCGACCCGCAGGATGTCCGTGGCCGGTGCGCGGCGGCGCAAGCCCAGCTGCAGGGCGTTCTCCAGGTGCTCGTCGAAGAGCAGTGCGACGGGCCTCACGCGGACTTTTTGGCGGCCTTGAGGGCCCGCAGCCGCTCGATCACGGGGTTAGGCGGCTGTTTGAGATAGGCCTGGTAATTCTCGTAGCAAGCCTGGTGCTGGCAGGCGACGTACTGGTCGACCGGGTCCTTGTGTCCCACGTAGTAGGTGAGCACGCCGTAGATGGCCTCCAGCTGGAGTGAGGGGTAATCCCAGGCCATCTCCTCAGGGGAGCGGCCCTTGTAGTACTCGTCGATGAGGAAGGCCAGGTCGATGCGGGTGCCTCGCACGCGCACGTCGTCCTCGGCGTGGAAGTCCAGGTAGGGGCAAGGTGGGAGTCTTGGCCAGTCCATCACGCTTCTTGGTACTGCCATGGCCAGGGTTGGCGCAAGGGGGTTCACGGCTCCAACTCCTCCTGGTCGGCCTCGGCGGCCAGCTCCTCGAGCAGCTCGTCGGCCTGGGTCCCTGGGCTGGCGGCCTGCGTGGTGGCGGCGGTGGCTGGCGCGGCGGCTGACGCGGAGGCTGCAAGCACAGAGGCTGGCGGCGGGGTTCGGGGCGCCAGGTGAGCGGCGGGATGAGTGGCGTCGTGGATCTGTTTGAGCATGCGGATGCTGACCTGGGTATAGATCTGGGTGGTGGTGATCTGGGCGTGGCCGAGCAGTTCTTGCAGAAAGCGCACATCGGCGCCGTTTTCGAGCATCAGGGTTGCCATCGAGTGACGAATCAGGTGACAGGAGCCGGTCTTGCCGAGCTGGGCGCGGAGGATGTAGTTGCGCACCAGCTCGCTGACCATGGTGGGCGAGAAGAACAGGCCTAGTACAGCTCATGGGAAGTAGTCGAACAGTTTCCCGTGCCCGTCTCGTGCCCTGACCGGGGCCTTTCTACGGAGCAATGAAATGCGGCAGGATGCTCTCGATGACGTCGAGAAGTTCCTCTACCGTGCCGGCGAATGGAGTGCTTTCCCAACGCCGACCCGTCCAGTCGCGACAAGAGAGGCCGTAGAAGTCTCCCTGCAGCCAGGTGAGGCGCAGGCGGTCGTCTATCACGGGCGGCTGATTTGGTTGTACCTCCTCGCGTGAAACGATGATGTGGCTGCCTCGGCTACGGGTGAGCAATCCCTGCATCGATGAGCGTTGGTTCAGGAGGGCCTGCAGGTGCTCGGCCCTCAGTTGCATGCTTCGCTTCAGGTGAGGGGTCATCCGATGAAGTCTTGCGCTGTCTCACCCATCGTGCAACCGGTGGAGTTCCTCGATGCAATGGGTAGCCCTTCCATGTCCATTTGAACGGATGGGCACGTTTCTCGTTCCACTCCTCGATGTAACGCATGAGAGTTCCGACAAGGGCCGGAACACTCTGGAAGCTACCGTGCCTGAGCCGCTCCTTTTGGAGAAGTGAAAACCAAATTTCCACCTGGTTCATCCAGGAAGCATGGGTGGGCGTGAAATGGAGCTGGAACCGGCTCCCTTGGCGGGTATTCCAGTCGCGGACTGCTTGGCTGACGTGAGTGTTTAGGTTATCCGCGATGAGATGGACTGCGCCGCTGGGATACGTGTCCGCGACCATGTCCAGGAAGCGCAAGTAGTCGGGTTGCTTGCGGGTCGCGTTGCACCATCCCAGAACCTTGCCCGTGCCAACGTTGAAACAGGCGAACAGGCAAGTCGTTCCATGCCGGATATACTCGGACTCGAAGAGCCCGGAGTAGCCAGGCGCAGGCGCCACAATGGGGTACTTTCTCTCAAGAGCCTGGATGCTTGTCTTCTCATCGATAGACAGCACCGTCTCGCCCTGAAGCGCTCGCACCGTGTAGAGATCGACGATGTCTCGCATCTTCGTGTCGAAGTGGGGATCGCGGCTGAACATCCACATACGAAAGCTCTGGGGCCGTAGGTCCACCTTGTTGAGGATGTTCCAGATCGATGTCGTGCCGATCGATTGGACTCGTCCGCTTTCCAGTACGGCAGTGCGCAGTGAGTCGAGAGACCAATGGCTTCGCTCGACGCCGAAGTCCGGCGGCAGTCGACAGGCCATCGAAACCACCTCGTGTCGCTCCAGAGATGTAATGCGGGGGGGACGACCTGACCTCGGCTTCTCCACCAAGCCTTCGAGACCACCTTTCAAGTACCGCTCCTGCCAACGCAGTACCTTGGCTCGACCGCACCCCAAGCGCTCGGCAATCTCAGTGGTGCCTCGGTTCTCACCGGACAACAAGATGATGCGGCACCGTTCTACGTGCCCATGCTCAGCTGTACGTCTACGGCATTTTTGCCGCAAGTCGTGAATCTCGCCTCCGGCCAGCCGGAGGGTGTGAGACGGTCGCGGACCAGGCATGTGGCACCTCCCTGGTGATACATGCCTCGAGATTCCCTCCGCCGCACCAACAAGGAGTCTGCACGCGGGCGCGACGAGGCGCGCCCCAGATGCCACGCTCCCGCACCAGTAGATCTGTTCGACAACCTTTCGGGTTCATTGCGTACTTTGGCCAGCACCGGAGTTTCCCCAAGCTGCCATGAAGTGCGGCAGGACACGTTCGATGGCATCGAGCGGTCGAATGCGACTTCGTGCCAAAAACCCCTGATTCCCTGCGCACGAAAAGGCTTGACAAGTCTCCTCACACGACTCGGGCAGTCTCGAGCGGGACCCTCAATCCTCGGCTCCTGGAGGCTTTCCCGAGGGGTTTCGGGCTCGAAACAGCCCGTTCTCTCCTCACGCCTCATCCGAGCAGGAGATCGGGCTCGAGGGGGCCCTCTCCGGGCCTCGAGAAATCGCGTGGTACCTTTCCTCTCGCCGCATCGATACTGGCAAGACAGGAGGACTCGCGATGCTCGAAGTCGGGACCCGTCGAAGTGAGCTGTCCGCTCTGGGCAATGAGAATCTGTTGCTGGAACTCTCGAAGCTCGCCCGCGAGGATGGGCGGATCCTCGTGGAGATTCTGCTGCACCTGAGCGAGGTGGAGAGAAGGAGGCTCCACGTGGATCGCGGCTATCGCTCGCTCTTCGCCTACTGCACCGGCAAGCTCGGCTGGTCGGAGTCGGAGGCGGGACGCCGGATTGCCGTGGCGCGAGCGATGACTCAGTTCCCCGCGATCGGCGAGCTCCTGCTCTCCGGGAAAGTCCACCTGAGCGGTGTGGCGCATGTCGCCCCGCTTCTCACCGGGGAGAACCACGCGTCGTTGCTCGAGCGGATCAGCAGGGCATCTCGCCGGGAGATCGAGACGATCGCCGCCGAGCTCCGGCCCGCCCGCCGGACGAGGGACGGACTGCGAGCCCTCGGCCGCCTCGGGACCGAGGGCGCGCCGGCGACGGCCTCGCCGGAGAAGAACCGTGCCCAGGCCGCATCACGTCCCAGCAGTGGGTTGCAAGCCGGACGAACCGAGTCCGAGGGAGAGGCGAAGCCGAAGCCGTCGGCCGTGAGAACAGCGACGGCTTCCGGCCCGCGGGCCGAGGCGGCGGAATCGGAGGACCAGGGCCGGCTCTGGCCGCGCAACGCCACGGGTGAGTTCACTCCCACCGGTGGGAGTGATTCGAGTACGGGCACCCAGCTCGGCGAAGCGC
>JACQVA010000186.1 GCA_016210005.1 Deltaproteobacteria bacterium
ACCCGATACGCACCGTCACGTTCAGCCTCCCGTCGCCATCGCGCCAACCGATCAAAGGTCTTTGGATGCAATCGTATGATTCGCGGATTCATCGTCAGCTCCCCTCCACCACCACGAAGGGGAGCATAGCATGTCTCTACGTCAATGTCCCTTTAATTATGCGCGGCTGTATAATGCCGCCGCCATCAAGCGACAGTATCTGGAAGCGTTTCTCCGGTGATTTCCGAACGGGACCGCTCCACGTCCGTTCCGCCGTTGCGCCGTCTGCGTCCACACTCACGATCCCGTCATCCCCAAACTCTCTGCAGGGTAATGACGGCTGAACTGTTTGTCAATCTCCCGCCGGCAAGTTTGCCGGCGGTGATTTCTGCCTTGACTAAGAACTCTTCGCATGCGAGTAATTCATGCCGGCAAGATTGCCGGCGGATTGATGAAAATGGCCTCAAGTCTAGTCACGCTTTTCCCCCGCGGGGTCACCGACTCTGCATTGGAAGCCGGTTTTCGATTTGGGCCCAAGGGCACGCACACGAGCCGGACCTTGATGCTGGCGGAGCTGTCGGCGGTGCTTGTCGCGGTCCCCCCTGGCGCCAACCGGCGACAATACGCCGAAGCGATTATCGACCTGAATTGCCTCGCGAAGCCGACCTCGTCGACGCGCCGCCTGACCAATCAGCGACTCAGCGAACTTTACGGTCTCGATCCTTCGATCCCCATCTTCCGCATCTTCCGGAGATTGTGGGATCTTGATGAAACCGGGAGGCCGGTGCTCGCCATGCTCTGCGCGATTGCACGTGACCCGCTCCTCGCCGCAACGGCGCCGTCAGTTCTGTCCCTTCCGATTGGGGCGCAGCTGCTTCGCGAACCAATGAGGGACGCCCTACGCGCCGTGGTTGGCGATCGATTCAATGAAGAGACTCTCGACAAGGTGCTACGCAATGCCGCCAGCTCATGGGCGCAGTCCGGGCATCTTGAAGGGCGCACGTTCAAGAAGCGGCGTCTTGTTCGTCCGACGTCAGCCAACGTCGCCTTTGCGCTGTACCTTGCCTACGCCGTCGGCTTTTGCGGGCCGGACCTCTTCGCCTCCGGCTGGATGGCCGTGCTGGACTGCTCGCCATCGACCGGGCGGGGACTCGCCCTCGATGCAAAGCGTGCTGGTCTCATCGACCTTCGGATGGCCGCGGACGTGATCGACCTCAACCTGGATCGCCTTGATCCGGAAGCCGCGAGGTTCTGAGTATGGCTCGCATCGAAGATCTCGCCGAGCGCTACGGCAGGCACATCGCAACGCCCTGGCAGCGCACCGTCGCCGGAGCGCAGCGCGTACTGATGCTGGTCTATGACAAGGAACTCGAACGCACGCTGCGCGCCCGCAAGAAGGCGTTCGAGACGGCCACGCTGCAGGCGGGACACGATTGGTACGAAGTCGACGTCACCGACGCTTTCGCGACGTGGATGGCTGCCAACGATTACCGCGAGGAGTACTTCGCGTCGCCGCAGGATCTTCAGCTCAACCTTGAAGCCGAGTTCGCCGAGTATGTTGCCGAGCGCTTCCGTCAGACGCTGACGCGGCCTGACGTGACAGAGACATCCGTTGTCGCTGTCTTTGGTGTTGGCGCATTGTTCGGATTCACGCGTGTCTCGCAAGTGCTGAAGATGGTCGAGACCGACATCCGCGGCAGGCTCGCGGTTTTCTTTCCCGGACAATTCGAGCGGAACAATTACCGCCTGCTCGATGCTCGCGATGGATGGAACTACTTGGCCGTACCGATCACATTGAACGGCGAGGGGGATGGGACATGAAGATCAAGGACGTCCTGCAACGAGATCCAGCCACCCACCCCCTGGTCAACCAAGGCCAGGCGCGCATCGCCGACAGCAAAAACGAGAAGGCGCTCGAAGAGCTGCGTGGCGAGCTGTCCACGTTCGTCTGCGAGGGGCAGTACGCCGACGGGATTCAGAAGATCGTCCGCTCGTTCCTCAATAACCTCGGCAAAACCAACCAGCGGGCGGCGTGGGTCAGCGGTTTCTTTGGGAGTGGCAAATCCCACCTGCTGAAAATGCTTTCGCACCTCTGGCAGGACACTTCGTTCCCGGATGGCGCCACGGCCCGTAGCCTCGTGCCCGCCATTCCGGAAGAGCTGCATGCGCTGCTCCGTGAATTGGATACAGCGGGCAAGCGGTCGGGCGGCCTGCTCGCTGCTGCGGGTTCGCTGCCGAGCGGGACCACCGACAACGTGCGGCTCACGATTCTCAGCATCCTTTTGCGCGCGGCTGGGCTGCCGGAGCAGTACCCACCGGCTCGCTTTTGTCTCTGGCTTCACGGGCTCGGCTACTACGACCGGGTAAAAGCGAGCGTCGGGGCCGCCGGGAAGGTGTTCGACCGCGAGCTCAACAACATGTATGTGAGCGGCCCGCTTGCGAAGGCTGTCCTGAGCTGTGATCCGAGCTTCGCGCCGAACGAGGCGGAAGCGCGCCAGGCCTTGCGAGCGCAATTTCCACAGCAGACGAGCGATATCACCACAGACGAGTTTCTCCGTACGGCGAAGGACGCCCTCCTCCTGGCCGGGCGCGATGGGCGAGCGCCATGCGCGCTGCTCGTGCTCGACGAAGTGCAACAGTACATTGGTGAGTCGAGCAACCGTTCGACGTTCGTCACCGAAGTCGCAGAGGCGGTGTCGAAGCAGCTCGATAGCCAAGTGATGATCGTTGGAGCGGGTCAGAGTGCACTGACCGACGTACCTTTGCTTCACAAGCTCATGGACCGGTTCACGATCTGGGTCCCGCTATCGGACACCGAGGTCGAAACTGTCACACGAAAGGTGCTGCTCCAAAAGAAGCCATCGTCCGTTGCAGACGTACGGAAACTACTGGACACCTATGCAGGCGAGGTGTCGCGCCAGCTGCAAGGCACACGCATTGGCGAAATCGTCGAGGACCGAGCCGTAATCGTCGACGACTATCCTGTCCTGCCGGTACGACGCCGTTTCTGGGAGTACTGCTTTCGGCAGATCGACGCTGCCGGCACGCACAGCCAGCTCCGTTCGCAGTTGCGAATCATTCACGACGCAGTCGCGAAGGTCTCTGATCGAGGGCTCGGAGCCGTCGTCCCAGCCGACGAGTTATTCGATGCGCTGGCGCCGGAAATGGTGAACACCGGCGTCCTCCTCCGCGAGATCAACGAGCAGATCATCAACGTCGGAAAGACAGCGGGGCCGCTTGCGCGACGAGTCTGCGGACTGGTGTTCCTCATCGGGAAACTCAAGCGCGACAGCGGCGCCGATATCGGCGTCCGAGCCACGAGGGATCACATTGCGGATCTGCTGGTCGACGATCTGCAAGCCGACAATGGGAAACTGCGAGCCGAGGTGGCGACGACGTTGCAGCATCTGGCCGACCAGGCAGTGTTGATGCAGGTCGGCGACGAGTATCGCCTCCAGACCCGGGAGGGCAGCGAATGGGATCGCGAGTTCCGCAACCGGCAGACGAAGCTCAACGGCGACGACGCAGGCATTCAGTTTCGACGCGATCAGCTCTTATACGCCGAGGCGGACAAGATCGTCCGCAGCATCAAGATGATTCAGGGTGCGGCAAAGGAACCGCGCCAATTCGCCGTTCATCGTGACCAAACACCACCCACGGTCGACGGTGGTACCATCCCAGTGTGGATTCGTGACGGTTGGTCGTGTTCCGAGAAGGATCTCGTTGACGCCGCCCGAAGTGCGGGTGCGGACAGTCCGATCCTCTTCGTGTTCGTCCCTCGGCAGTCGGCGGACGACCTTCGTCGCCTAGTTGTCGACACCGACGCTGCGCAACAGACGCTCGACGCCAAGGGGAATCCCTCAGGTGACGAAGGGCAGGAAGCGAAACACAGCATGGAGAGTCGTCGGGTGAAGACGGCGACCGATCGCGACCGACTCGTCCGGGAGATCGTCGCCAACGCGAAGGTGTTTCAGGGCGGCGGGAACGAGGTCATCCGACTCGCACTCGACGAGAAGCTACGCGACGCTGCGGGCGACGCACTTGTGCGTCTCTTTCCTCGCTTCAAAGAGGCAGATTCCAACGCCTGGGAGGCGGTCATCAAACGCGCACGCGATGGTGCGGACCATCCCTTCCAACCGACTGGCCATAGCGAGGCAACGGAGAAGCACCCGGTTTGCCTACAAGTCCTTGCGACGATCGGGGCTGGAAAGACCGGGACCGAGATTCGCAAGACGTTGCGCGCCGCCCCGTTTGGTTGGCCTCAGGATGCGATTGACGCGGCCCTCATCGCGCTGCACCGAGCGCAACACTTGACGGCAACCCTCAATGGCTCGCCTGTGCCACTTGGGCAACTTGATCAGAACAAGATCGCGAAGGCCGAGTTCCGGGTCGAGCAGACACCACTCTCCGTCCAGGATCGCCTGCTGCTTCGTGGGCTGTTCCCAAAGGTCGGTATTGGCTGCAAGAGCGGCGAGGAGCTGGCCAAGGCTGCTGAGTTTCTCGCCGCGTTGTTGGAACTCGGACGGTCGGCGGGCGGTGCTCCGCCGCTTCCTGCGTTGCCGGCTACAACTGACATCGAGGACATTCAACGTCTTGTTGGCAACGAGCAGCTTGTTGCGATCAAGGACCGAGCTGCGGATTTCGAAACACGGATCAAGAGCTGGTCGGCGTTGCGCGATCTGGCGACACAACGCAAGCCTGTCTGGGATCTCACTGAGCGCCTAAGTCACCACGCGCGCGACCTAGATGAGGCCAAGCCTCATTTGGCGCAGATCGACGCAATTCGCGACCAGCGGCTCCTGCTTGAGACGGCCGATCCGATTGCGCCGATCCGCGTCGCACTTGCCGGCCTGCTCCGCAACGCGTTGAATCAGGTCCATACTGCGCACGCTGAGGCCTACGAGAAAGCGGTCGCTACTCTCGAAGCCAGTGACGCGTGGGGAAAGCTGCCGAGCGCCGATCAAGCATCGATCCTTGAGGCCGTGGGACTCTCGACGCCGCCCACGCTCAACATCGGCACGGACGAAGCCCTCCTCAAGCAGCTAGATGCAAAGTCTCTTTCTGTGGCCCGTACGGAAATCGACGCAATTGCCGGCCGCGTCCAGCAGGCGATCGAGCGCGCCGCAAAGCTGCTCGAACCGAAGGTTCAGACGATCAGTGTGGAGCGCGCGACGCTGCGCTCTGAAGGTGACGTGAATGAGTGGCTCGACCGACAGAAGGTACGGCTGGTCAAGGCAGTGAAGCAAGGGCCAGTGCTGGTGAACTGACGGATCAGCGATATGCGGACGCTCGCACGCGATCTTCGCAAACAACTCGAAAACACCGTCAAGGACGCCCGTCGCATTGCCGAGGGCGGTGCGCACAAGGCCCTGGAGCAGCTCGCCGTTCATCATCACGAACCATGGCCAAGTCTCACACCGAAGCAGCGGGGCCTACGGAATCGCCTCCGGGCGCACGGCCGACAGCTGGGCGATCAACGCGACGAGCGCCGCGGCACGCAGGTCATCGCGCGCCTCAAGACAGAATGCGCGTACGAGCACTGGCATCGGATGCTCTTTGCGCGTTTTCTCGCTGAGACCGCTCTCTTAATCGAGCCGGAAACGGGCGTCGCCATCTCGCTTGCAGAGTGCCAGGAGCTGGCACGAGAACGCGGCGAAGATTGGTTGGAACTCGCCAGCACCTTCGCGGAGCGAATGCTGCCGCAGGTCTTCCGAAAGGGGGACCCGGTCCTCGAAGTCGCCCTTCCGCCGGAGACGCGTTCGAAGTTGGAGGATCTGCTGAAGGACCTCCCGCGATCGGTATTCCTGGCGGACGACAGCCTTGGATGGGTCTATCAGTTCTGGCAGGCGGAGCGGAAGGATCAGGTCAACGCTGCGGGCAGCAAGATCGGAGCGGATGAACTACCGGCCGTCACACAGTTGTTCACCGAGGATTACATGGTGGACTTCCTTCTCGATAATACGCTCGGCGCGTGGCACGCGGGCAAAATGTTCGCCTCGAATCCCAAGCTGCCCGAAAACGCCGAGAGCGAAGACGAAATTCGCCAAGCCGTCGCGCTGCCGGGCTGCCCTTGGAAATATCTCCGATTCATCCAAGGCAAGGACGGCCAGTGGACCCCCGCCGCCGGCACGTTCGAAGGTTGGCCCAAGACGGCAAAGGATTTCAAGTGTCTCGACCCGTGCATGGGCAGCGGGCACTTCGTGGTGGCGATGTTCGAGCGGCTGGTGGCCTTGCGTCTGGCCGAGGAAAACCTGGACGAAGCGCCCGCGGTGGCGGCGGTCATCCGCGACAACCTGTTCGGCTTGGAGATTGACCCGCGCTGCACGCAGATTGGCGCGTTCAACCTGGCGCTGGCCGCGTGGCGCCGCGTGGGTCATTGCACGCTGCCGGCGATGAACCTGGCTTGCTCCGGCCTCGCACCGAACACCCGCGAAGCCGACTGGCTGGCGATTGCCGGCGACAACCAGAAGCTCCAGCGCGGCATGGAGCGGCTTTACCGGCTGTTCCAAAAGGCGGCTGGGCTGGGCAGCCTCATCAACCCGCGCGCCGGCGAGGGCGATCTGCTGGTGGCCGCGTTCCATGAGCTCCAGCCGCTGCTGGAAACGGCGTTGGCCCAAGAGGCTAAGGACGACACCGCGCATGAAATGGCCGTGACCGCGCGCGGCCTGGCCAAGGCGGCGGAAATTCTCGCCGGCCAGTTCACGCTCGTCGCCACCAATGTGCCTTTCCTGGGGCGCAAGAATCAGAATGTGGTGCTCGCGACTTTCTGCGCTGAAACATACCCAGAGGCCAAACTAGACCTTGCGACATGTTTCCTCATGCGATGTCTGACTTTGAGCGCACGTAGCGGAACTGTTTCGCTTGTCATGCCACAAAGCCCACTGTTTCTGGCCTCTTACAAGCAATTTCGTCGAACGCTGCTTGGATCAGCGGAATGGAATGTGGTCGCGCGGCTTGGTGAACACGGTTTTGAGAGTTCAGCGGCTGCTGGCGGATTCACGGCGCTTCTCACGCTCACCGCACGACGACCCGAAGTAGGGCACGCCTGCTCCTGCGCGATCGATGTGGCGGCGCAACGAGGCGAACAGCCGATATATGCTGATGCCAAACCAATGCTCTTGAAGGAAAAGCAGTTGGTGGCCTTTCGACAGACGGACCTCCTCAAGAGTCCGGACGCGGCGGTTGTGTTTGGCGCTACCTCTGACGGCCCACTGCTTTCTCGCTACGCCGCCTCCATTCAGGGCGCATCCACGTTGGATATTGAGCGTTTCGCGTTGTGTTTCTGGGAAGTCACGCCCGGCGATATATGGCTACCCCACCAGAGTACGCCAATTGGTGGCTCGACCTACTCTGGGTTGCAGTTCGTTAGTATTTCCCGCGAGCCAGGTGGAGCGTTTGAAGCGCTTGCGGCCGATCTTAAAGCAGAGGGGCGTCTGGGTGGAGCATGGTCGGGGCAACCGGTTTGGGGCAAGCGGGGTGTTGCATGCGCCTGGATGGGAACGCTTCCTGCCGCGATCTACATGGGCGTAGTGTATGACAACAGCATCGCTGCGATTGTACCCCACGAAGAGAAGCATTTGCTCCCAATTTGGTGTTACTGCTCCTCGGCTTCATTCCAAAAAGAAGTCCGCAAAATTAATCAGAAGACGCAGGTCGCGAATGCAACTTTGGTCAAAGTCCCCTTCGACCTGGCGCACTGGCAGAAGGTGGCGGCGGAGAAATATCCGCACGGATTGCCGCAGCCGTTTTCCAGCGACCCTACGCAATGGCTGTTCAACGGGCATCCTAAAGGAGCCGGGGCGTCCCGCCCCGGAGATCATTTGCCGGGGCGGGGCGCCCCGGCTCCTTTGCACGTCGCCGTCGCTCGCCTCCTCGGCTACCGGTGGCCGCGCCAGACCGGTTCCAGTTTTCCAGATTGCCCCGCGCTCGGCCCGGATGGTCTGGAAAAGCTGGCGGATCACGACGGCATCGTGTGTCTCCCGCCCGTGCGCGGCGAAGCGCCGGCGGCGGAGCGGTTACGCCAATTGCTCGCGGTGGCGTTCGGTAAGGAGTGGAAAGCGCAAACGGAACTGGAACTGATCCGTGCCAGCGGTTGCGGCGCGGCCGATCTGGAGGAATGGTTGCGCAACGATTTCTTCGCGCAGCACTGCAGCATCTTCCATCAACGCCCGTTCGTCTGGCACGTCTGGGATGGCCGCCGTGACGGCTTCAATGCGCTCGCCAACTACCACAAGCTTGCCGGCACTAACGGCGACGGCCGCCGCACGTTGGAGAAGCTGATCTACACCTACCTCGGCGACTGGATCGATCGTCAGCGTGCGGACCAGAGGTCGGGCATCGAGGGCGCTGACGCGCGTTTGGCCGCTGCCGAGCATCTCAAGACGGAGCTTGAGAGGATCCTCGCCGGCGAACCGCCCTACGACATCTTCGTGCGCTGGAAGCCCCTGCGCCAACAGCCGATCGGCTGGGAACCCGATATCAACGACGGCGTACGCATCAACATCCGCCCATTCATGATGGCAAGGCCACTAGGCGCCCGCGGCGCGAACGCCTGCATCCTGCGCACGACGCCTCGCATCAACTGGGGCAAGGACCGTGGGAAAGAGCCGCAGCGTGATCGCGACGAGTTCCCTTGGTTCTGGGGATGGGACGAAGAAGCGGTCGATTTCGCCGGCGGCAAGCACTTCGACGGCAACCGCTGGAACGATCTCCATTACACGATCGCGTTCAAGCAAGCCGCGCGCGAGCGCCAGAGGGCAGGGAGGAAGCCATGAGTGGGATGCGTCCAGGGATGCTGCAGAAGCTCACCGTCAAGAACTTCAAGCGGTTCCGGGAAGAGACGGTCATTGACCTCGCACCGATCACGGTACTCGTCGGTGCGAACAACTCCGGGAAGTCCACCGTGCTCCAGGCGCTCAGCATCTTTCAATACTGCGTGGAGGTCACCCGCAAAAAGAAGAACGGCACCATTGCCTTGGAAACACGAACGATCGGCCCGGAGGAGTTTGGGGCCTTGCCCGTGGCCTCGCCGACAGATCTGTGGCCGAACGGGAAGGCCACCGGCACCATTGCTATTGGTGCCGACTTCGATGGTGCGGCGCGCATCCGGTTCGAAATAAAGCTCTCGTACAATCGCTTTAGCATCGCCCCGTCGGTAGAGGGCGATGTGCCTGCAATCATGGATGGGGCACGCATTCGATACGTTCCCATTCATTCCGGGCTTGCACTCCGGGAGGAGTACCTGCTGGCTCCGGCGCGCGCCGATCGCCTGCGTGAGCTGCAGTACGGCTCCGTGATCCGCAACCTTCTGTGGGACCTGAAGGAAAATGAACGCGAGCGCTGGAAGCTGCTGAAGGGTATTCTGGCCCGCCTCTATCCGTTGGCGGACATCGATGTCGCCTTCGACAAAGAAGTCGACCGCTTCATTGCCACCGAGTACAACGACCACATCCTCAGCCGGCCGCTTGACGTAGTCGCATCCGGCACAGGATTTCAACAGGTTCTACAGATCTTCTCCGGGGTGCTGTCTCAAGGCAATTGCATCGTTCTTCTCGACGAGCCGGACGCGCACTTGCACGCCCGGATGCAGGTCGAGCTCATGCGTGTGTTCGAGGACCTGGCCGATGAACGGGGAATTCAATTCGTCATGGCAACGCACTCCGCCCATCTGCTTGCGGCAGCACCTCCAGGATCGTTGCGCGCGATGATTGATGGACGCGCTCACCCATTTGCAACGACGCCTGAGCAGATCGACGTGCTCGACACGCTCGGCGCATTCGATCGGATGGAGATAGTACCTCTATTGCGGACCAAGGCGATTGTCTTCGTCGAGAATCGAGAGGACCGAAATCTCCTTGAGCTGTTCGCGCGTAAACTGTGGGGAGACAAGAAGGCGCGAGAGGTTTGGGATCGGGTGTGTTTTCTTTATACCTATCAAGAACCAATCGCTGCGGATGTAAAGCTCCTGGCGCGTCAGGTGAAGGATCTCCTCAATGCTCCGAGCCTAAGTGATCTTGCCGGTGGACGACAACCGCGTTTTCTCGTCGTTGGTGACCGGGACTATCGCCGCGCGACCAGCGTCGCACGCGAGAAGCGTGAGCTGCACAAATCGGCGAAATCGGCCGGCTTGAAGCTAGACCTGCGCTGTCACATCTGGAGCCGCAACGAGATCGAGAACTACCTGCTCGACCGTCACGCCGTCGAGAAGGTCGTGGTGGCAAACCTCGATGACTCGACGAAGGCATCAGCGGCGCGGACTGCCGTGCGGGAAGCGCTTGTGAGTAGTCTTTCGGAATCCCGATCAGAGGCGGGTATTCGAATTGCCACCAAGCTGCAGCATGAAGATCGCCGCCTCGATTACACCAAGGCCACACACGAGTCAGATGACGTTCTCAATGCGGAATGGGGTGATGGAGCGGCGCTGTGCGATGCGAAGCGCGTCCTGAGCCGTATTCGGGGCACGCTGCAGGAGCGGAAGATTCGGACCCGCCTGCTCGACGAGGACATCATTGCTGCGATGGCGACCGTACCGGAGGAAGTGAAGCAGGTGCTGAACATGATCAAGCGCCTTGCGGCGTCAGGCTCGAAGCGAAAGGCTCATACTCGACATAAGCCGGTGACTAAAGGAAAGTCCAGTGAAGGAGCGTGACCAAACCGGAACGCTGATCGACGCTATCCAGGCGTCGTTCGAGGCCGCGCTTCGCTCACCCGAAGGCGTCGCGAATCCGGCGGCGCTACTCTGGACTGACGCGGACGGCCAGTGGCGCCCGCTGATTCCGGCACTTCGAGGGCTCCTGCCGCAACTCTATTCATTGGGTACTTACGATCCCTCGACGCGGACCGGGCCAGTCATTTGGCTCAAGTGCGTGGTGGATCGTACACTGCCGGAAGTTGCGCTTCCCGTCGGCGCAATTCCGATTCTCTACCTGCCCGGCGTGAGTCGTCAGGAACTTCGGGCGGCCGGCGACTGCCCGCTTCAACTTCAGCCACTGATCGAGCTGCAGTATCGTGGGGCGCTTTGGCACCAGCGGAATGGGCGAGACTGGACCGTCGAAGCGTTTCTGACTTCGGAATACGGTCTCGGGCTCGACGTCGCACAGGACGCACGAACCCGCGAGGCGGTGCTACGGGCCTTGCCACTCCTGGCGAATGAGCCGGTTGAAGCGCTGCGAGGTCGGCGCCTTCAAGCCGATGACTTGGACCGACTCGCGATCGGCGATCCCATCCGTGACCTGCTCAGCTGGATGAGCGGTCCCGAAGCCTTCCAGAAGCGTTGCGATGAAGCTCGATGGCGAACGTTCAGAGATGTTTGTCTCCGAGAGTTTGGGTTCGATCCCGAGCAAGATGGCCCGGCAGTCGCCGGCGATTCGTTACTTCATGCCGGAGGCAAGTGGGACGAGGTCTGGCAGCGATTCTGCGAGGCTCCCCGCCTGTATCCTGGGGTGTCACAGCTGTTGCGAGGCCCCGCCCGGGATCTGTTCTCCGACCCTTCACGCCGTCCCACCGTGAACGAGGAACGTGAAGACCGTCTTCGACAAGAGCTCGATCCGGTAACGTCGCTACCCCACGCCGAAGCTTGTAGTCGCATTCTCACTCTGGATGGGGAACACAAGGAGCGTCGCGGTTGGGTCTGGGCGCAGCTGGGACAAAGTCCTCTGGCCATTGCGTTGGAGCCGCTTGCACGTCTGGCTCAGCTTGCCCGTTCGCCGCTCGGCGGCACCTCGCCGCAAAGCGTGGCGGACGACTATGCGACGCAGGGCTGGCGCTGCGACCGAGCTGCGTTGGACGCATTGGACAGTGTGAGATCAGCCGCTGAAAGCGCGCTTGTCGCCAAGGTCGTCCGCACCGTGTACGAGCCGTGGCTCGACAAGTCGGCGCGGCATTTTCAGATGCTCATCATGGGCGGCGGGGTTGATGCGCGCACGCTCGTCACGGGTGTCACCGCGGAGAAGGACACTTGCATCCTGTTTGCCGACGGCCTTCGCTTCGATGTCGCCGGTCTGCTCCAGGAAGAGCTCGAAGGGCGCGGCGTACGCACTCGGCTCAGTCACCGTATCGCACCGCTGCCCACAGTTACCGCAACCGCGAAGCCCCTCGCCTCGCCCGCGCATGGCGCCTGCGAAGGTGGCTCGAATTTCGATGACTTCACACCGTTGTTCACGAACAGCAAGCAGCCCGTGACGGCGGCACGCCTGCGCGACACCATGGCACGACAAGGCGTCGAGGTGATCGAAGCACACGAAAACCGTCTCTGGACGAAGGCCGAGAGCGGGGGATGGACGGAAACTGGAAGGCTCGATGAGTTAGGACATTCACTTGGCGCCTTTGTCGTTAGACAGATTGAAACTGAGGTCGAGGCGATTGCCGAGCGCGTTATGGGCCTCTTGAGCGCCGGCTGGCCTCGGGTTCGAGTCGTGACTGATCACGGATGGCTACTCCTTCCGGGCGGTCTGCCGAAAGTGGAGCTTCCACCGTACCTTGTTGCTACGAAGTGGGCGCGTTGCGCCGCCGTGCGTGGCGAGTCCGCAACCGACGTCCCGACCTTTGCGTGGTACTGGAACGCGGCTGCGCGGATCGCTTCGCCACCGGGCATCGGTTCGTTCATCGCCGGCGCAGAATACGCGCACGGTGGCGTGAGCGTTCAGGAGTGCGTGGTTCCGGAACTCGTGGTCGAGCGCGGGGAAGCAGCAGTGCAGGCCCGAATCACGGGCGCTCAGTGGCGTGGCATGCGTTGCCGCGTGAGCGTCGAGACAAACGCGACGGGGTTGCGCCTCGATCTCCGTCTCAACTGGAAGCAGCCAAACACAAGCATCGTGGCCGGAGTGAAAGAGATCGCCGCCAACGGCGAAGGCAGCATTGCGGTTGCCGATGACAAGCATGAGGGCGTTGCGGCCACACTCGTCGTGTTGGACGGCACCGGACAGGTCCTCGACTACAAGGCCACGACGGTCGGAGAACAATCATGAGCATTGAATTAGATCATTTGGATAAACTGGCCGCGTCGGTCTTCGACGGCTACCTGGTCCGTAAGGACTTGGTGCGCAAGTACTCACGGCAATATCCCGTGCCGACCTACGTGGTCGAGTTCCTTCTCGGCCGGTACTGCGCGAGCGTCGATGAGAACGAGATCGCCGAAGGACTCCAAATCGTCGAGAAGCAGCTGAGGGACCGAACGGTTCGTACCAGCGAAGAGGAGCTTTTCAAGTCGCGCGCCAAGGAAACGGGGTCGGTCAAGCTGATCGACCTCGTGCGCGCGAGACTCGACGCGAAGAACGACTGCTACGTCGCCGAACTGCCGAGTCTGGTCCTGCGGGACGTCCGCATCGATGACCAGATGGTCAACGACAACGAGCGCATGCTCACGGATGGTTTCTACGCCGAGGTCACGCTCAGCTATGACGGTATCATTGCTCAGCAACAGGGTGGCCGCCCATTCAGGATCGAGGCGCTGCGCCCGATCCAGATGTCGAAGTCCGACGTTCTCGACAATTTTGCGAAGGGACGTCGCGTCTTCACAACCTCCGAGTGGATCGACTTCCTGATCCGTTCGATTGGCTTGGAGGCTTCTGCTCTTACCGAACGGGCCAAACGAGTTGTGCTCCTGCGCATGGTCTCGTTCGTCGAGCGGAACTACAATTTCGTAGAAATCGGCCCTCGCGGAACCGGCAAGAGCCACCTCTTCCAACAGATCTCTCCTTACGCGCACTTGATCTCGGGTGGCAAAGCCACCGTCGCCAAGATGTTCGTGAACAACGCCACCGGCCAGCGTGGCTTGGTTTGCCAGTACGATGTCGTCTGCTTCGACGAGGTGTCGGGCATCTCCTTCGATCAGAAGGACGGCGTCAACATCATGAAGGGGTACATGGCGTCGGGGCAGTTCAGCCGCGGGAAGGACAAGATCAGCGCCGACGGCAGCATCGTCATGGTCGGCAACTTCGACGTCGACGTCGAGCAACAGCAGCGGATCGGACATCTATTGAGCCCGCTGCCACCGGAGATGCGCAGCGACACCGCCTTCATGGACCGCCTGCACGCATTCGCCCCAGGGTGGGATTTCCCCAAACTGAATCCGAACGATCATCTCACCGATCACTTCGGACTGGTGAGCGACTTCCTGAGCGAGTGCTGGAGCCGGCTGCGTTCCAGCAACCGCGTTTCGGTACTGCAGGGACGTGTGCACCTTGGCGGAGCGTTGAGCGGCCGCGACATCGAGGCGGTGAACAAGACGGTGAGCGGGCTCATGAAGCTTCTTTTCCCCGATCCCGAGATGCCCGTGGCAGACGAAGACCTCGAATGGATTGTCCGCATCGCCCTGGAATCGCGCCGGCGCATCAAGGAACAGCAGAAGCGCGAGTTCAAGAGCGAGTTCAGGAACACACACTTCAGCTACATCCTCGGCCCCGACGGCATCGAGCAATTCGTCTCGACGCCCGAGCTTCACAGCGATGAAGCAATCGAGAGCGACCCGCTTCCGCCGGGACAGGTGTGGGCCGTCAGTCCAGGATCGGGCGAGACAGGCCCCGGCATCTACCGAATCGAAGTCACCTGCGGTCCCGGGAGCGGCGTCAAGATTCTCAATCAACCGACGCCGCCGGCATTTCGAGAGAGCGTGAGAGTCGGCGAGCAGAATCTCTACACACGTGCCAAGGAGTTGGTAGGTGATCGGAACCCACGCGAGGAAGAGTTCTCGATCCAAATGCGCGCAATGGACGCGGACAAGTCGGGTGCCGGCCTGGGATTGCCGATCCTCGTTGCGCTTTGCGGAGCGCTGCTCGGCCGGAACACGCGTGGCGGAACGATCGTGGTCGGTGGACTGAACCTCGGCGGATCAATCGAGATGATCCCGAACGCCGTGCGGATCGCCGAGCTGGCGGTCGACAAGCAGGCTCAGACGCTGCTCATGCCGGTCGCTGCGCGGCGCCAGCTGAACGACCTCCCCGACGAGCTGTGGACGAAGATCAGCATCGAGTTCTACAAGGACGCGCCGGACGCGGTGTTCAAGGCGGTCGTGGAGTGAACGGATCTCCACGCCAGGGAGCCGAAAGGTGATCATGCTGTCGAGAGTCGGTAGTCGACGCTGGCTGAGCACGGAGATCTGAGGTGCAGGAGGAAGCGTTCCGCGATCTGCTCACGGAGCATCTCGTGCCAATGTTGGCAGGCACGGCTCTGGGAAAGACCCGGCCCGCTAAATCCACACACGCCCTCGTTGCGTATGAGCATCCTTGCGCACTGCTGATGAAACCCGTCAAGACGGCACGCTATCGTGTCGAACTTGTGAGGAGTCAGGCCTTTCTGCCTGAAGAGAAGCGCCTGGTGACCCTCTTCGTCGAGGGATTTGCCGGCGTTGCCGGACAAGAACAGACGCCGTATTTCCGGGATCTCATGGCTGCTTTGCCTCGTCGCGCAATCAGTCAGTTTCTTCCAGCTTCACGGGGCCGGGCGGCGCTCGCAGAGGCAATAGAAGGATTCGTGTTGCCGGCGGTCTGAATCCGCGTAAATCTGGCGAAGTCATTTGAGCGCGTTTGGGCGAAGTGCATCGCGAAGATGGCGGCGGATGGTGGCGGGATCGCGATCGTCCATGGCGGCCTG
>JACQVA010000187.1 GCA_016210005.1 Deltaproteobacteria bacterium
CCGCAGCTCACTCAGTCGTGCCAGTCCCTGCGTTGCGCTGTTCTCCCTTGCCATTCGACCATCCTCCTCTCGTCGAGATGGCCGGGGAGGTTAGTCGAACGCGACGTCAGCGCGCATGCATGCTCACCGGAAGGACACAAAACATGCGGGGATAGGGAGGCACTCTCTTCGCCTTTGCTCCCTGACCTGAAGCTGCGCGCTGTAACTTGGCCATGTCTGGTCCCGGCAAGTTTCACCCCTGAAGAGTCGACGTCGTCAGAGACGGGGGCATCGCTCTCCCGCCAGCCTTACGGGAGGCAACCCTGTCTGAGTGGGCAATGCCGAAGGCGGCGGTGAAGTGGAAGGTGCTGCCGTGGCCGACTTCGCTTTCCACCCAGATGCGCCCGCCCATCAGCTCAACCAGCTGCTTGGCAATCGCCAGCCCCAAGCCGGTGCCGCCGTGCTTGCGGGCGGTCGAGCCGTCGGCTTGCTCGAAGACGTCGAAGATCACCGCTTGTTTTTCACTCGGGATGCCGATGCCGGTGTCGTGAACTGCGAAGCGGAGTTCGACTGTAGGCTGAAGACCGGAGGCTGGAGACTGGTGGCTGGAGGCTGGGGGCCGAAGAGCGGTGGCTTCAACAGTCACTTCGCCTTTTTCGGCGAACTTGACGGCGTTGCCGGCGAGATTGATGAGAATCTGGCGCAGGCGGCCGGCGTCACCGACCAGGGTGTCGGGCACCTCGGCGGTGACCGCCCACGACAGCTTCAGGCCCTTTTCCCGCGCTTGCAGCGCCAATAGCTGTGTTGCGTCACTGATAGTGGCGCGCAGCGAGAACGGTTTGGCTTCGAGTTCGAGTTTGCCGGCTTCGATCTTGGAGAAGTCGAGCACGTCGTTGATGATGCTCAGCAGCGACTCGCCGGAGAGCTTGACCAAGTCGAGATACTCGCGCTGCTCGGCCGTCAGCTCGGTCTCCAGTGCCAGCTCGGTCATGCCGAGGATGCCGTTCATCGGGGTACGGATCTCGTGGCTCATGTTGGCGACGAACTCGCTCTTGGCGCGGCTGGCGGACTCGGCCGCCGCCGTCGCTTGCTGCAATGCTTGATTCGCCTGCTCGGTCTGGCGCTGGGATCTGAGTAGCGCGCAGGTGTGCCGCTCGATGTCGGCGCGATAGCGATGGAATTCGTAGGCGATGTAGAGCGAAGCGGTGAAGACCATGGCCGTGACCGCCCCCGTGAGCGAGACGGCTGGGCCCAAGCTGCCGGTCTCGATGTACACGGACCACAGCACCGCCAGCGACGCCATGGCGACAGTCAGCAGCTGCCAGCGCAGACCCCAGGGCAGCAAACTGGCGGTGAACAGCGTCACCACCAGCAGGGCGAGCACGACCGGCAGGAGATCGTGCGTGGCCACCACCGATACCGCGGCCGAGACGCACTCGGTGGCAACAGCCAAGATCGCAATCAGGCGCACATTCCGGCGCGCAGCGGCGAATCGCATTGACCACAAGCCCGCCATCATAACGGCCACCGTGGTCGTGTTGACCGCTAACTCAAAGCGCAGGTTGGTGTTCGGGGCCGATAGTGCGCCTGCCGTCGTTGCCAGCACGGTGCCCGCCAAGATGATCCACAGGCCGGCGCGCACACGGCTGACAAGCAGCTGATCGGTTTCGACCGCGAGCGCCACGCCGTCGCCTGTCCTACTGTTGCCGGGGATCATGCGGCGGAGACCTCCAAAGCCTGCGCATCGGCGGCGCCCGTGCTCGAGAGCGCGCTTGTGCCGCGCTCGATTGTCAGGCGGGCAATGGTCCGCAGCAGGCTCTGGCTATCTATCGGTTTGGCGACGTAAGCGTCCATGCCCGCCGCCAGGCAACGCTCCTCGTCGCCCTTTAGCGCGTGCGCGGTCATGGCGATGATGGGGACGCGATGCGCTCGCGGGTTGCCGGTGGCCGCTTCGCGGCGGCGGATTTCGGCGGTGGCTTCGAAGCCGTCCATCTCGGGCATCTGTACATCCATCAGCACCAGATCGAATGGTTCGCGCTCGAGCGCAGCCAGCGCCTCGTTGCCATTACCGGCGACAACCACCGTGTGACCGCGCTTCTCCAGCAGCCGCACCACCAGCTTCTGGTTCACGGCATTGTCCTCGGCCAGCAGGATGCGCAGCCGATTGCGAAACTTGTCTGCCGCTCCCGCATCACTTGTGGGAGAGGGCTGGGGCGAGGGTTTCTCAATAGCTGGTCCGCACGTGCTGCTGCGCTCGGCGCAATGGTTTCCTACCAGCGCTGCGGGAGAGGGACGCGCGTTGGGTTGGGCAAGGCCGAAGGTCGCAGTGAAGTGGAAGGTGCTGCCGCGCCCAGGTTCGCTGTCCACCCAGATACGGCCGCCCAGCAGGTGTACCAGCTTGGCTGCGATGGTTAGGCCCAGGCCGGTGCCGCCGTAACGGCGCGCGGTCGAGCCGTCGGCTTGCTCGAAGGCGTTGAAGATCGCCGCCTGCTTTTGCGCGGGGATGCCGATGCCGGTGTCGTGAACCGCGAAATGCAGCTCGGCTAGAGGCTGGGCGGCGTCGCAGGCCGGGGACTGGGGACTGTCGACCTGAACTACCACTTCGCCCTGGGCTGTGAACTTGATCGCGTTGCCGACGAGATTGACGAGGATCTGGCGTAACCGCCCGGGGTCGCCGGTCAACGCAGCAGGCACGCCGGCGGCGATGTTCCAGGCAATGCGCAAACCCTTTTGCTGCGCTCGCAAGGCCAGCGCCTTGATGGTGTCTTCGATGCAGTCATGGAGTCTGAACTCGACGTTGTCGATGTCGAGCCTGCCGGCTTCGATCTTGGATAAATCGAGCACGTCGTTGATGACCGTGAGCAGGGAACCGGCGGAGGACTTGACCAGGCCGAGGTATTCGCGCTGTTCGCCGGACAGCTCGGTGTCGAGCGCCAGCTCGGTCATGCCAATGATACCGTTGAGCGGGGTGCGGATTTCGTGGCTCATATTGGCGAGGAACTCGCTCTTGGCGCGGTTGGCGACCTCGGCGGCTTCCTTGGCCTGCTGCAGCGCCGCCTCGGCCTGCTTGCGCTCGGTGACGTCGCGGGAGCTTACCATCACCACGTTGGGGCTGCCGGCGAGGCTCTTGCCGACCGCCTCCAGATAGCGCCACGAACCGTCTTTGTGCCGGGCGCGATATTCGAAGTGGAGGGGCTCGCCGGGATGACTGAATCCCTGCGCCACCGCCGGCGCGATCGCCGCGACGTCATCGGGATGCAGCAACAGCAAGCCGCTCTGGCCGACCAGCTCCTCGGGCGCATAGCCGAGCACCCACTCATGAGATGGGCTGACGTATTGGATGCCGCCGCTCGGATCGGCGATCGCGATCAGGTCGGAGACATTCTCGATGAGGAATCGAAACCGGGCTTCGCTGCGCTGCAGCGCCTCTTGCGCCTGCTTGCGCTCGGTCACGTCGCGGGCAATGCCGAGCACGCGGGTTTGGCCGTGGATGTGAATCGGATAGGTCCGCACCTCGACGGTGACGGTGCTGCCGTCAGCGCGGATGATATTCAGCTCATCCGGGCCGGTCGGCTCGCCGGCGATGTTTTTCGACTGCAGCGCGATGGCCTTCGGGAATTCCTCGGCGGGCAGGATCTTCAGTGACAGCAGGCTCTCGCCGATCATTTGCTCGCGCCGGTAGCCGATCAGCTCTTCGGCCGCGCGGTTGCCGTCGAGCAGGCGCCCTTCGAGGTCGTTCAAGTAATAGGCGTCGGGGGCATACTCGAAGAGGGCCTTGAGGTATTCCTGTGAATTGCGCAGCTCTTCCTCGATCTGCACGCGCTCGGTGATGTCGTGAGAATTGACCACCACCCCGGCAACGGCTGGATCGTTGAGCAGGTTGGTGCCCACGCCCTCGAAGACCCGCCACGAGCCGTCCTTAGCGCGGTAGCGATACACGGCCGAGGCGGTGGCGCCCGGTTGCGCCAGACCGCGCGTGAACAACTCCAGCAACGCCGCGCGATCGTCGGGATGAATCATATCGAAGTCGTTGACGCCTTCGAGTTCCGTGGGGCCATAGCCGAGGATGCGCTGGGCCGAGGGGCTGCGATAGCTGACGCTGCCGTCGGGCTTGAGGACAGTGACGACGTCTGAGGCGTGTTCGATCAAGGAGCGGAAATGCCGCTCGCTGCGCCGCAGCGCCTCTTCGGCCCGCCGGCGTTCGTCGATGTACTGGCGCAGTTCGTGATTGCGTCGCTCCAACGTGGCCCGATAGCTGGTGAATTCGTAAGCGATGAACAGCACCACCACAAACCCGACGAGCAGCCCAGCGGGGAGATATTCGAGAGCGCCGCTCAAGCTGCCGGTGACCATGTAGGCGTTCAAGGCAATCGCCAGCGCCGCCATGGCGGCCGCCGCCAGCTGCGGCCACAGCCCCCACGGCAACACCGCCGCCGAGGCCAGCGCGACCACCGTCAGCACCAGCCTGGTAGCCGCCACATCCTGCCGCAAAGCGCCGGTACTCGCGGCCACCGCACAGGTTATGGCCACGCCCAATAACCCGATCAGCACCGGGTGGGCGCGGCCCGCCGGAAAGCGCAACGCCCACAGCAGCGGGGCGAGAACCGCGATGTGCAGCGCCTTCAGCGCCAGCAACGGAGGCAGCGCCTGCCGGTGCAGCCGGAGATCTTCGACCGTTAGGATGCTACTGGAGACCAGAACGATCCAGAACGCGGTCCGCAGCCGGCGAATGAACTGCTCGCGGCGCGGCTCATCGCGCGACGGGTGCGGAATGCTGCGAGCGGAGTTCGCCATATCCCTGGGTGCGCCAACGGTGCACCTGCTATGCCATTCGGTCGCTCCAGGCTGTCGGAATCAGCTGCCGCGCCGCCAGCGCAGCGCGGGGGCATTTCCCTGGCGGAATCGGGGAAACGGCCACTTGGGTGACGCTCAAATCACACCTGGTCGCAGCCGACGGCCGGCAGCACAACTCGGCCCTCTGCCTCCCGACCTGAAACCCGGTGAAGGAAAAACTGGCGCGCGCAGAGCCGGTTCGAGACCGGGCAGCTCGATCAAGCGCAGAAACCTGGCGGATAAGCGTGCCGGGCGCGTGGCGGCGCGGCTGGGAGGCCAAGAAGCGCGAGTCAGTGAAACGCCCGGTCCAAGCTGCGGTACTGAATCGCTTCGGAGACGTGGGACTGGCTGATGGTGGCCGGCGCGCCGTCGAGGTCGGCGATGGTGCGGGCGACCTTGAGGATGCGGGTGTAAGCGCGGGCGCTGAGGTTGAGCCGGGCCATGGCGGTCTCGAGCAGGCGCTCGGCGACCGGGTCGAGCACGCATACCCGCCGCAGGTCGCGGCTGGCCATCTGGGCGTTGCAGTAAATGCGGCGGCCCTGGAAGCGCGCCAACTGCAGCTGGCGGGCGCGATCGACGCGGGTGCGAATTGCCTGCGAGGGCTCACCCAGAGCCCGATCGGACAGCTCCTTGTACTTCACCGCCGGCACCTCGATCTGGATGTCGATGCGATCCAGCAGCGGCCCCGAGATGCGGGCGCGGTAGCGCTGGATCTGCGGCAGGTTGCAGCTGCACTCCTTGAGCGCGTCACCGTAGAAACCGCACGGGCAGGGGTTCATCGCTGCCACCAGCATGACGCTGGCGGGGTAGGTGATCGAGCCGACCGCGCGTGAAATCGTGATGCGCGTTTCTTCCAGCGGCTGGCGCAGTACTTCGAGCACGTTCTTGCGGAATTCCGGCAGCTCGTCGAGGAACAGCACGCCGTGATGTGCCAGGCTGACTTCGCCGGGCTTGGGAATGGTGCCGCCGCCGATCAACCCCGCGTCACTGATGGTGTGGTGGGGCGAGCGAAACGGGCGCGTTGCCACCAGCGCCCGGCCATCCATCAGGCCCATGACGCTGTGCACGCGGGTGGTCTCGATCGCTTCCGGCAACGTCAGTGCCGGCAGAATCGTCGGCAGGCGCTGCGCCAGCATGGTTTTGCCCGAACCCGGCGGGCCGACCATGATGACGTTGTGGCCGCCGGCCGCGGCCACCTCGAGCGCGCGCTTGACGTGCTCCTGGCCCTTGACGTCGCTGAAGTCGAGCTCGTAGCGCGCGTGGGCCGCGAACACCTCGGCCAGATCGAGCCGTGTCGGCGCAATCTGGCGCTCGCCGCGCAAGAACTCAAAGGCTTCAGCCAGGGTGTTGACGGCGATCACCTCGATGCCGTCCACCACCGCCGCCTCGAGCGCGTTCTCCGGCGGCACCAGCACGCCGCGCAGCCGCTTCTCGCTGACGGCGGCAGCAGTCGGCAAGGTGCCGCGTACGGCTTTGACGCGGCCGTCCAGCGACAGTTCGCCGAGCAAGACGTAGTTGCGCAACTGCTCGGCCGGCAGCTTGCCCGCCGCCGCCAGCAGCCCCATGGCGATCGGCAGATCGTAGGCCGAGCCCTCCTTCTTGATGTCCGCCGGTGCGAGGTTGATGGTGATCTTGCGCTGCGGAAACTCGTAGCCGCAGTTCTTCAGCGCCGAGCGCACGCGGTCCTTGCTCTCCTTGACCGCGCCTTCCGGCAGGCCGACCACGGCCATCTGCGGCAAGCCGCCCGCGATGTCTACCTCGACTTCAACGAGCAACGCATCGATTCCCTGCAGCGCGCTCGACAGCACGGTCGCAAGCACGGGTCCTCTCCCCTGGCGTGCGGAGGAATCTACGCGGGCTGCCCCTAACAAATCAAGGGGCGGGCAGCGGGCTTCATGATGCGTCGCGCTCTTCCACGGGTTGCTCGGCCTGGCTTCTTGCCGTCCGCACCTCCGGCTACTTACGCTTGGCTCAGCCGATCTCCAACACCGTGCGAATGCCTCGGCCGGCCTGCAAGTCGGCAGCGGCCTCGTTGATCTGATGCAGCGGCCGGCGCGTGGTCACGAGTGCATCGAGGTCGAGGCGGCCGGCCCGCCACAGGGCGACCAGCCGGGGAATTTCGCGCAGCGAATTGGCGCTGCCGAGAATACAGCCGAGCAACTTCTTCTGGCCGGCGGTGAAGAGCACCGCCGGTGCGATCGTCACGGCCTCGTCCATCGGCGGCGCCCCGAGGCACACGGTGGTGCCCCCAGTCCGCGTCGCCGCAATACCGATCTGAACCAGGCTGGCGCGGCCGGCGGTTTCAAAGGCGTAGTCGGCGCCGACGCCGGTGAGATCCAGACAAGCGGTGAGCACGTCGTCTTGGTTCGGGTCGATCAGATCGGTGGCCCCGAAGCGGGCCGCGGCGGCCCGGCGCTCGGCAACGGGGTCGGAGGCGATGATGCGCGCCGCCCCTGCCAACCGCGCGCCTTGAACGACGGCCAGGCCAACCCCACCAAGTCCCATGACCAGCACGGTGGCACCTTCCTCGACCTTGGCGGTGTTGAGCACGGCACCAACGCCGGTTTGCACCGCGCAGCCGATCACGCAGGCAACATCCAGCGGTGTATCGGCCGGAACCTTGACCGCGCCGGTGGCGGGCGTGACCACGAACTGCGCCAACGCCCCCAGCCCCAGGCCACGATACACGCACTGGTCGCCGCGCGAGAGGCCGGTGGTACCATCAATCAAGGTGTTGGTTTGGATGCCATTGGCGTTCACGCAGGCACTGGGCTCACCGCGCACACACCAGTAACAGCCGCCGCACGGCGGGCAGGGCGTCAGCACCACGCGGTCGCCGGCCGCCAGGCCGCTGACGCCCGGGCCGAGATCCTCGACCACACCGGCGGCTTCGTGGCCGACGATTATCGGCAACGGTGCGGGAAAGGTGCCGTTGATGAGGCTGAGATCGGAGTGGCACAAGCCGCAGTGGCGCACGCGCACGCGCACTTCTCCCACCCGCGGCGGCTGAATCTCGATATCGTCGGCGATAACCAGCGGGGTGCCCGGGGCTTCGAGAAGTGCGGCTTTCATAAGCGGTTTCCTGCTTGGTCTGGTGGTAGCGGTTTGCGGCCCGTGCTGGCGGCATCCTCGGCAGCGAGGAAGCCGAAGGTCATCGCCGGTCCGATGGTAGCGCCGGCGCCGGGGTAAGTGCGGCCCATCACGGTGGCGGAGGAATTACCGGCGGCGTAGAGACCGGGAATCACGTCGCCGGTGACGCTGAGTACGCGGGCCTGCGCGTCGGTGCGAAAGCCGCCCTTGGTGCCGAGGTCGCCGGGGTAGACGCGTACGGCATAGAACGGCGGGCGCTCGATCGGGCCAAGGTTGGGATTAGGCCCGGTCGCCTTGGCCGTGTAATAGCGGTCCTGCAGACTCTCGCCGCGATGGAAGTCGGGGTCGGTGCCGGCGGCAGCGGATTGCTTGAGGCGCGCTACGGTCTCGCGCAGGCCGTCGGCGTCAACGCCGATCTTGTGCGCCAGGGCCTCGATGGAGTCGGCCTTGACGAAGAAGTTGCCCGCCAGCGTCTTCGGCAGCAGCCGGTCGGGAGTAGCGTAGCCCGGCGGCATCGGCCCGCAGGGGTACTTCTTGCGAAACCTGCTGTCGAAGATCAAGAAGGCGGGGATAGCGGGCGCGCCGGTGGCGTTGGCCTTGTACATGCTCTTGACCACGTCGTTGTAAGGCGCGGCTTCGTTCATGAAGCGCCGGCCGCGCGCATCGACGATGATGCTGCCGGGAAGGTTCTTCTCGAAGATCACGATGTAGACCGGCGCCGTCTGCGACGCCGGCGAAAGCATCGCCGGGCACCACCAGGCATCGTCCATCAGATCCAGGCTCGCCCCCACGGCGGTGCCGAGCACCACGGTATCGCCCAAGTTGGAGTCGCAGCCGGCCGTCCACTGGTTACCGATCGGGCTGGGCTGATAGTGCTGGCGCATCTTGGCGTTGTGTTCAAAGCCGCCGGCCGCCAGCAGCACGCCCTGGCGCGCCTGAATGCGCAGTAGCTGGCCGGCGCGTTCGACCCGGGCGCCAACCACGCGGCCGTCTTCGGTCAGGATCTCCTTGATCGGTGTCTCGAGCCACAGTGGCACCTGGCGCTCGAGCAGCGACAGGCGCAAGCGGCCGGCGAGCGCCGCACCAAGTGTGAGATCGGTGTTGCCGAGTTTGCGCCAGCGCGCGCGCAAGTTGGTGTAATAGGCGAGCAGGCCGCGCGCCATGAACACCGCGGCCCGCAGCCCGCCGGTCAGCAGCGCGTGCCCGTCGGCGACGCCGATGGCCAAGCGCCCGCCCATGACCTGCTTTTCGAGCGGGGCTTGGCGCTGGCGGCGAAATTCCTCGCCCAGCTGCAGCGCGTCGAACAGCAGCGGTTCGCACGAGCGCCCGCCGGGCTTGCCCCCGGCCAACTCCGGGTAGTAGTCGGGGTAGTCCGGCAAGCAGGCGAAGCGCACGTGGGAGCGTTCGGCCAGAGTTGCCAGCATGCGCGGCGCGCCGTCGATGTAAGCCCGCAGCCGCTGCGTGCCGGTGCTGCCGGCGGTGACTGCCTCGATATATCGCAAGCCCTCTTCCGGCGAATCACTGAGGCCATGCTGCCTCATGAACGGATTATTAGGCACCCATACCACACCGCCCGACAGCGCGGTCGAGCCGCCGTAGACGGGCGCCTTCTCGATCACCAGCGTAGCCGCACCGAGATCGTGCGCCCGCAGCGCCGCCGTCATGCCGGCGGCGCCGGAACCGGCCACCAGGAAGTCTACCGCCTCATCCCACGCCGCCATGTCTGCACTCCGGACGGGCGCGCTGCCAGCTCATTCTCACACCACCTTCGGCACCGGCGGCAGCGACAGTGCACCGGCGGTGATTTCGTTGACCTCGGCCTGCTCCGCCGGCGTTAGCCGCCAGTCAGCCGCCTGCGCGTTCTGCTCGACCTGCTCGGTCCGGCTGGCGCCGACCAGCACACTGGCGACGCCGGGCTGACCCGCCAGCCAGGCGATGGCCAGGTCGAGAATGGTGTGCTGGCGCGCTTGGGCGAACGCCTCCAACCGCTCCAGTAACTCGTAGTTCTGCTGGCTGAAGATCGACTCGGGAGTAACCCAGCGCAGCAGCTCGGGGCTGACTTGGCGCACGATGGCGTCGGGCACACCGGTCAAGTATTCCGTCGTCGGCCGTTCGTTGGCCAGCCGTGCCCCCGCAGGCTTGGCGCGCCCGGGGCGGTACTTGCCGGTCAAGAAGCCACTGCCGAGCGGGAAGTACGCCAGAATGCCGGCACCGTGTTCGAGGCACGCGGGCACCAGCTCCTTTTCGATCTGGCGGTCAAGCAGGTTGTAAGCGTTTTGCGCCGAGATGAAGCGGGTCAGATTATGCGAGCGCGCAATCCAGTTGGCGTCGACCACCTGCCAGCCGGCGAAGTTCGAGGTGCCGAGGTAACGCACCTTGCCTTGACGGATGAGATCATCGAGCGCACGCAGAGTCTCTTCCATCGGCACGCCGGGAAAAGGGAAGTGCAGTTGGTAGAGGTCGATGTAGTCCGTATCCAGCCGGCGCAGGCTCGCTTCGACGGCGTACATGATGTGCCGGCGCGAGGTACCCATGTGCAGCATGCCGACGTAGGAGCCGGTCGGACCGACGAACTTGGTGGCGATGACGGCATCCTGGCGGCGGCCCTTGAGTGCCTTCCCGAGATGTTCTTCGGACAACCCGCCGGGGCCGTAGATGTCGGCGGTGTCGAACAGGGTGATGCCTAAATCCATCGCCCGCTGCACGATCGCGGCGGACTGCTGCTGATCGCACTTGTGCCCGAAGTTGTCGCAACCGAGACCAAGCACGGACACGGGCAGGCCCGACCGGCCGAGATTACGGTATTCCATGCGACCAGGCCGCGCCGGCCCCTTCAGCGCGGCGCCGCGCCGAGCGCGGCCAGCAACTCGCCGCGGTTCTTGGCCCAGCCATCGTGGTAGGGCGAAATGTACTTCCACCTGGTCTTGATCGCCGCGAACTTCCAGCAGCCGCCTGCGCGTACATACTCCTCCTCGTAGGTGCCGGCCATCCACTGCGCGATGTTGCTGGCAGCATCGGTAGTCGGCGCCTCGTAGTACCAGGTACCGGTAGCGCGATCGCCGTGCACCTCGATGATCGGGTTGTGCACCATGTGCATGCAGAACGACACCGCACCCGGCACCACCGAGCCGAAGAAGGTCTGGAGACCTTCACGGCCCTCGTAGATCGAGGCCGGGCCGAGACCGAAATCGACCTTGGCGTCGGCGGTGAAATGCGCCAGCAACTGGTCGCGAACGCCTTCGTCACCCAGACCGGCATCGCACAGGTAGCAGTACGTGGCCTTCAACTTCCTGATGGCCTCGATGTCCTCCAATACCTGAATGCGGGCGGCGAGTTCTTCGATCGTCATCGTTGTTACTCCTCTCGTCGTGACAACGTAGCTCAACTTGCGCAGGTCGGGCTTCAATAGCCGTGGTAGCCGTACTTGGGATACTTGCCGACCACCAGTAGCTCGGTGGTACCGTGCCCGATCTGGTTACCGCAGCGGAACTCGGAGCCGTAATCGACGTAGCCCCAAATCTCGCGCATCACGTTGGGGTCGGTGAGATCGAGTTTGTAGCCGTCCATCCACGATGAACCCATCCACAAGCCGTGAATGAAACCCTTGTAAGGCAAGCCGTAGCCGCCCGGAGCCTGGTAGCAGATCGAGATCGGGCGGATGTCCACTTCCCGCTGGCTGCCGTCGATGGCGGTCATCACCACGCGTCCACCGGCAAAGCAGCGCTGCCGCTCTTGGCGGCTGTCGTCGAAGGTGTAGTGGTGCTCGACGTTGGCCAACTCGAGCGGTTCCTTGCCGCTGCCGAGCGGGTAGAAGACGCCGCCGCCGAAGTGCCAGCGCCGGGCCAGCCCGGCCTGATCGTCCCAAATCTCGCGGATATGGAAGCTCGCGCCCCAGTCGGCGAACTGCATCAGGACGAAGTTGAACAGCTGGCCGGCGTAGATCATGGGCACTTGCACGCCGGCTTCGACGAAGTCGGCGCCGGCGACGCGGATGCCCCAAGAACGATCGCGCTCGCAGACCCACGAAGTCTGGTCGAGCTCGAACCGCTGGCCCTCGGCCTTGATCCAGCCGCGTGGGCGGCCGCTTTGCACCATGCGCTTGATGTCTTCCTTCAAGCGGCCGCGCTCGATCTGGGTTTGCGCCGGCTCTTCGTAAAGCGGGCTGACGGCTTCGGCGACCACGTCGAAGCTGAGGCCGTATTCGTTCTCGTCCAAACAGAACCGCACCTGGCGCAGCGGCTCGATGATCTCGTAGCGGAACGGGCCGACCTTGAAGACGTCGATCTCCGGCCGCAGCTCGCGCGAGGCCCGTACCAGGTATTGGGTATGGTTGCCGATGGTGAAGCAAGTGAACGCGTCCATGAGGTTGCGGTTGGGGTAGTAGCCGAAGCCCGCCGCCAGATGGGCCGCGCCTTCGAGGTGGTGCGCCAGAATCCAGGCGCGCTCGGTCCACTCGCGGGCGCTGGTGCCGGGGCGGTCGAAGGTGGAGACCGCCTGATGGCAGAACTGCTCGTCGTAGCGTGTGATCATGCCTGGCCCTCCGCGAACGGCGGCGCGAGCAGTAACACGGCATGAGACACCTGTCTACTCCGGAGTCTCGACACGGGTTGCGATCGCCGCAAAAACGTGCCAGGTTCCGGCGCGCATGCGCAAACACGCCTTGCACGGCGAGACCGTCACGGTGGTCCGGCGCTTCAGCCGCGCCCAGTCGGAGAAGCGCGCCGCCGCCCGGCGGGCGGCGGCGGAGTTGGCCGCCGAGGGCGGCTATCCGCTGGTGACAATGGCGGCGGTGGCCGGCCGCATCGGCATCACGCGCGCCACCATCTACCGCTACTTCTCTTCCAAGGATCACTTGCTCAGAGAGGTCATGGAGGAATGGGCGGCCGAGGTCAACGAAGACCTGCGCCGCCGGCCGCCGCGGGCGGCGGCGCTGAGCGAGCGGGTCGGCGCGGCCTTCGAGCGCATCGTCAACGCCGCGGTGCGCAACCGCGGCTTGACCTCGGCGCTGCTGCTGGCGGCGACCTCGCCCGACTCCGGCGGGGCGTTGCCGGCCTGGTCGTCGCCCGTGGGCGATTATCTCGAGACCGTCATCGGCGAAAAGAAGCTGCCGCGCATGCAAGAGATCACCGACGTGTTGAGCTACGTGCTGTTCGCGGCGCTGATCGGCGCCGTTCTGCGCGGCCAGGATCCCGCGGAGGCCACGGCGGTGCTGCGCACCGCCGTCCGCCTGCTGTTGCCGCGCCGTTGAGGACTGATCTGCGCCGCGGGCGAGCGCGAGAAATCCGTGCGCTTTTGTGGCAGAGTGGGGCCATGAGCACAACGTCCACCGTTCAATCTCCCGCGCCGCCTACTCCCAGCCTCGAGGTGGAGCGCATCCGCGCCGATTTCCCGATTCTCGGCCGGCAGGTCCACGGCAAACCGCTAGTGTATTTCGACAATGCCGCCACGGTGCAAAAGCCGCGCGCGGTCATCGAGGCGATGGTGCGCTTCTACACCGAGGACTGCGCCAACATCCACCGCGGCGCCCATGCCCTCAGCGAGCGGGCGAGCGCGGCCTACGAGAGCGCCCGCGCCACCGTGCGCCGGTTCGTGAACGCACATGAGGAGCGCGAGATCGTCTTCGTTTGCGGCACCACGGAAGCGCTCAACCTGGTCGCGCACAGTTTCGCTCGCCCCCGGTTGCAGCCGGGTGACGAGGTCATCGTCTCGGTGATGGAGCATCACTCCAACCTCGTCCCCTGGCAGATCGCCTGCGCCGAACGCGGCGCCACGCTGCGGGTCGTTCCCATCGACGACGGCGGTGAACTACTGCTCAGTGAGTACGCCCGGCTGCTCGGCCCGCGCACCAAGTTGGTCGCGCTCACCCACGTCTCGAACGTCCTGGGCACCATCAACCCGGTGCGCCAACTGATCACGCTGGCGCACGGGCACAACGTTCCAGTATTGCTCGACGGCGCTCAGGCCGCACCGCACCTGGGTCTCGACGTGCAAGACCTCGACTGCGATTTCTACGCCTTCTCCGGCCACAAGGTGTACGGCCCGACCGGTATCGGCGTGCTCTACGGCAAGGCCGGCCTGCTTGACACCATGCCGCCCTATCAGAGCGGCGGCGGCATGATCAGCGCGGTGACAATCGAGAAGACCACGTATGCCGAGATCCCCAACAAGTTCGAGGCCGGCACGCCGAACGTCGCCGGGGCTGTCGGCCTGGCCGCGGCGCTCGACTATGTCAGCGCGATCGGACTCGATGCCATCGCCGCATACGAGCAGGAGCTGTTGGCTTACGCCAAGCGCCGGCTGGCGGCGCTGCCGCAAGTGCGCCTGATCGGCACCGCCGCGGAGAAGGCCGGCATCGTCTCGTTTGCGCTCGGTGAGATCCATCCGCACGATGTCGCGACGGTATTGGATCGCGAGGGCATCGCCATCCGCGCCGGCCACCATTGCGCCCAGCCGCTGATGGCCCGCCTCGGAGTGGCGGCGACGGCGCGGGCGTCGCTGGCCTTTTACAACACTCGCGCCGAGATCGAGGCGCTCGGCGCCGGCCTTGGCAAAGTCATCGAGGTGTTCAAGTGACCACCGCGGTGATCGAGCTCTATCGCGAGGTCATCCTCGATCACAGCAAGCACCCGCGCAATTGCCGTGCGCTACGACGGCCGGCGCGCGTGGCCGAAGGTTACAACCCGCTGTGTGGCGATCAGGTCACGGTCTACGTCGAGCTTGCCGCCGGCGTGCTGCGCGAGGTTGCCTTTCAGGGCCGTGGTTGCGCGCTCTCGACCGCCTCGGCTTCGCTGATGACGGAGATGCTCAAGGGCAAGTCGGCGGCCGCGGCGCGCCGGTTGGGTGAGCAATTCGAGAACTTCGCCACCACCGGCGCGGCATCAGCCGCTACCGACATCGGCCAGCTCAACGCCTTCGCGGCGGTGCACAAGTTTCCCAGCCGGGTGAAGTGCGCGCTGCTCGCCTGGCGAACGCTGCAAGCTGCGCTGCGGGCCGAGGAGCCAGCGACGGCGGCAAACGACAACGCCAAGGGGGAGGGGCAATGAGGTACGCAAAGCGACCAACGGCAGTATCGGCGGCGCTGGCGCTGCTGGCAGTGGTGGTGGCCGACTCGGCCGCGGCCGCCGGCGATGATGCTCGCGACCTAGTCAGGCGAGCCCTCGAGGCACTCCCCAAGGTACCGTTCATCGCCAAGCTCAAACTCTCGGTTGACCGCGGTGCGCCGCGCGAACTCACGCTGAGCCACAAGCTGGTGGCCGGTGCCCGTGCCAGCTACCTCGAAGTGATCGCCCCAGTCGAGGTGCAGGGCATGCGCTTTCTGTTTCTCGAACGGCCCGACGGCCAGTCCGATCAGTTCATGAAGATCGCGGCCTCGCGAAAAGTCATTCAAGTCGCGGCCGAGATGCGTAAACATTCCTTCCTGGGTTCGGCCTTCTATGTTGCCGACTTGATCGAACCCGCGCTCGACGCCTTTGCCTATACCGACGTCGGCGAGGACGAGATTCTGCGACGCCGCTGCCGGCTGATCGAGGCCGTGCCCAAGCAGCCCGCCGGCGCGCTTTACGCCAAGATGATCGCGGCGATTGACCCCAAAGACCTGTTGATCCTCAAGCGGCTGTTCGTGGACGAGAAGGGCACCTTGCTCAAAACCTGGACGGTGGAGCGCGTAGACAAGGTCACCGGCTACTGGACATTGCTCGAACAGCGCATGCGTAATCCGATCGAGAAGACCGACTCGCGCCTGGAGATCACCGAGATCAAACACAACGTGGAACTGCCCGACGAACTGTTCAGCCCCGAGCATCTCGCGCGATAGGGGCTTGTCGGCCGGCGCGCAGTCGCCCCCACCGCTGTCGAGGTCGGGCTAGATCTCCACCGCACGGTCTTGCGATTTCTGATTCAAAACGAGGAGGAGGGAATGGAAGACAACTACGATGTGATCGTGATCGGATCAGGGCTTGGGGGGAGCGTGTGCGCTGCCCTGCTGGCTAAGGCGGGCATGCGGACGCTGCTGCTCGAAAAGAACAACCGACCGGGCGGCAAGGCCATGGGCATCTCGGTGAACGGCTTTCGCGGCGAGATGTGGCCGACCTTCGGCATCCCGATGCACCGCGGGCCTTTCATCGACGCCTTTCGCGCCCTCGGTATCGAGTCGAAGCTCGATATCAGACCGGGCTCATTCGCCATGATGTATCGGCGCAAAGGCGGCAACTGGACGACCTACGTCGATCCGCCGGGTAAGCCGGTGCAAGACCCCACGGCCAATTTGTTCGACTCCTGGGGACTGGACGATCCTAAGGAGCGCGAGGCCTGCCTGACGGTGCTGGCGGAAATCTTCATGATGACGCCGGAGCAGCTCGACCAGCTCGACGACGTCAGCGTTCAGCAATGGCTCGATGAGCGAAAAGATGTCCCGCCGCCCATCCGCGGCTTTCTCGCCACCCATTCCAACCTCATGGCCACCGGGGTCTACGAGCTGGTGTCGATGTCGGAGATCGCGCGGGTGATGCAGATATTCGCCGGGGGCGAAACCGGCTATCCGCGAGGCGGCTATGGCCGGCTCATTGATGAGCTGATCGAGGTGCTCAGAGTCCATGGCGGAAAGCTGCTCACCGGCGCCCGCGTGGAGAAGATCACCGTCGAAGAAGGCCGCGTGACCGGTGTGGCGACCAAGGACAAGGCGTTCAAGGCCCCCATCGTTGTCAGCAACGCCGGTATCCAGCCGACGGTTCTCAAATTGGTTGGTCGCGAGCACTTCGACAGGAGCTACGTCGGCTATGTCATAGACATCGTACCGAGTTTAGGCTTCACCAACATGCGGTACATCTTCAGCCAGCCCGTCATGAAGCACGGGGTATACGTGGCCACAACCGAAGACACGTATCTGGATATCGAGCGCCTCGACAGGATGCGGGACGGAATCATACCTGACGAGATCGCCCTGGATGGCGTGGTGCCGTCTCACTTCGATCCCGACATGGCCCCGCCCGGCAAGCAGATGCTCAATCTCGGGACCTGGTGTACGCCCGATCCCAGCGGCAAAGAGCTGAAGGCCCTGCACAAGAAGATCAACGATCTGTTTGTGGAGATGTTCCCCGAGGCGGTTTCCCACATTGAACGGATCGAAGGGCACGTCGGCCCGGCGGAGGTATCGAGCTTGTCGCGCGACCAGGTCCTCCCTGGTGTCGGTGGCGAAGCGGCCGGCTTGGCCGTGACCGTCGGATATTGCGGCAAGAACAAGCCGAAGCCGAAATCGCCGTTGCCCGGGCTCTTCTTTGTCGGGCACGATGCCGGCGGCGCCGGCTATCTCGCAACCCACCAGGCCGTCAGCTCGGGCATGAACGTCGCGCAGCTCGTGCACTTCTACTGGTTGGAACGGAGATCGGTGGTGCGAATCTGACTGCGCCGTACGCTTTATCGGTGAAGATAACGACCGCGGGCGGGGCCCAAGCCGCTGCTCCTGACGACGGAAAAGACACGCCGAGTCTGAGCGGCACGGCGTCGCGCGAGGTTAGTCGCTTTCTCGACGAGGGCAGGCGCGCATCAACTGGTTTGCCGACGGCTTAGAGCGCGCGCTCCAGGCAGATCTTGTCGATCTTGGCGTAGTCGGAACAGTTCGCACTTACCCGGACGCGCAGCTTGGTCGCATGCGCCGGCGCCGCCCCGAGGGTCAACGAGTACGGTCCACCGAACCCAGACACTTCGAGATCGCTGGCAATAATGTGGGTGACAGGAGATCCGATGTTGGCCCCGCTCGAGGTGCGATACTGGATCGTGACGGTCTGGTTCCCCGATACCACGTGCGTGCCCGAGTAGAAGGTCATCGCGTAACCCGAACCCGGCGTCACCACCACGTCTTGGTACATGGTGCCGCAGCCGTAGATGTATCCGACCAGATCGCCATCCACCGGCGGGGCAGTGGTCGTTCCCGCGCAGCCGTTCTTCCAACTGATCGGCGGGCAGCCCGAGCTCTCCTCGAAGCTGGGATTGAGCAGAAGGTTGCCATCGCAGGCATCCGGGGTCGGGGTCGGCGTGGCGGTCTTCGTGGGCGTCTTCGAGACCGTCGGCGTCATCGTTGCGGTCCCTGCCGGCGTGGCGGTCCGTGTTGCGGTTGGCGGCGCGGCGGTCGATGTCGGGGACGGCGTCACGATCGATTGCAGCAGACACACGGAGTCGCCCTTTGCCCCGGCGCGGCTCGTAGACGGATCGCGGAAGATGACCTTCAAGTAGGCGACGCCGCTCGGGGCGGTGGCGGAGAGCGCGTAAGGACCGCCCAGTGAGCCGGTGACATCGATGTCCGTTGTGATGGTGTGAATCGCCGGGTTGCCGATCTCTAGGTTCGAGGCGTTGTAGAAACGGATCTCGATCGTCGGGTTCACCGACGGTTGGTGTGTGCCACTATAGAACGCCATCGTGTAGACGTTCCCGGCCACCGCGCTCACCTGCTGCGACCACCGTCCGGTGTTCCCGGAGCTGGTGCCCCAGATGTAGCCGACGCGGGTGCCGTCGGGCGGGCTAAAAGCGGTCGTCGCGCCCGCCTCGCCGCTCTCGACGACCCAGACGGTCGGAATCGGGTCACCGATGCTGTTGCTTCCGCTATGGATCTCGAAGCTGGCGTTTTGCAGCAGGTTGCCAACGCAGAACGAGGGCGTGTTCGTCTTGCTTGGGGTGGGCGTCTTGGTCGGTGTCGCCGTATTCGTAGCGGTGGCGCTCGGCGGTACCGGGGTGGTCGTCTTGGTCGCGGTTGGCGGCACCGGGCTGTTGGTCGGCGTCCTGGTCGCGGTAGCGGTCTTGGTAATCGTCGCCGTGCGTGTCACGGTCTTCGTGGGCGTGGCGGTGCTGCACGGGACCGGTGTGACGCGGCACGCGGCGCCGGCGTCTTCACCGGCACTGCCGATGTAGAACACGGCATCGATCAAATCGGCGCTGGCATCACCCGCCGAAGTCGCGAACGCTGTGTCGAGCACCTGGTTTACGGTCTGGCCCACGATGCTGCCGAACATGTAGAGGCCGAACCCGAGCTGCGGATTGAGCGCGACATTCAACTCGGCCGCGAGCAGATGGCGGCGGTACTGGTCGGCGTTGTTGTCGAGCAAGGCCTCGGCCTGCGCGCCGGTATAGCCGTTGTAGTGGGCGGTCGACTGAATCAGCGCGAGGAACTCAGCACTGGTGTAATGGTTCTGCCAGTTCTTCCAGTACCCCGGACTATAGATGTAGGCGCACAGATCGCCGGGGCCGCATTGCGGCGCGATGGTTCCGGTGGGCGTGGCGGTGGCGGTAGCGGTCGGCGTTTGCGGCGGGCCGCACGTTGCCGGCACCACGCGACAGCTCGCGCCGGCATGCTCGCCGTCGCTGCCGAGATAGAGCACGGCGTCGATCAACTCGATGCTGGCGCTGCCCGAAGTGGTGGCGAACGCCGTGGCCAGGACCTGGTTCACCGTCTGCCCAGCTAGGCTCCCCACCGTGTAGCTGCCGTTGCCCAGACTCGGATTGAGCGCGACGTTCAACTCGGCGGACAGCAAGTGACGGTGGTATTGATCGCCGTTGTTGTCGAGCAGGGCTTCGGCCTGCGCGATCGTGTACGCGCTGTAGTGCGCGGTCGCCTGGATCAGCGCGAGAAACTGGGCGCTGGTGTAGTGGTTTGCCCAGTTCTTCCAGTAGCCCGGGCTATGGATCAGGTCGCACAGCTCGCCCGTACGGCAGGGCGTGCTGGTGGCCGTTGGGGTCGGGGTGCGCGTCGACGTCTTGGTCGGCGTCTGCGTGATCGTCGGCGTGCGCGTCCTGGTCGGGGTCGCCGTCTTCGTCGCGGTTGGCGTATCGGTCGGCGTCTGAGTCGGGGTGGCGGTCGGCGTATTAGTTGGCGTGTCCGTCGGAGTGTGGGTCGCGGTGGCCGTCGGGGTCGCGGTCGGGGTCTGAGTCGGCGTGTCCGTTGGCGTTGCCGTCGGCGTGTTGGTCGGGGTTTTAGTTGAAGTCGTGGTCGCCGTCGCGGTGGGTGTATCGGTTGGCGTCTGAGTCGGGGTTGCGGTCGGCGTTTCAGTGGGCGTCGCCGTTGGCGTCTCGGTCGGAGTTGCGGTCAGCGTATAGG
>JACQVA010000188.1 GCA_016210005.1 Deltaproteobacteria bacterium
CCGCAGCTCACTCAGTCGTGCCAGTCCCTGCGTTGCGCTGTTCTCCCTTGCCATTCGACCATCCTCCTCTCGTCGAGATGGCCGGGGAGGTTAGTCGAACGCGACGTCAGCGCGCATGCATGCTCACCGGAAGGACACAAACAATCCGGGCAATGGCTGGCAGGCGTCATCCGCCGCGGCGTTCTCGACCCCGTTGATCTGCCGGGGTAGGCAAGGCCTGGGGCTGGTGGGTCTTGATGCGAACGCGGCGTCGCCGAGTTGCTCGCCATCGGCCACCGCGTCGCCCAATACCCGGCCACCCCAATTCCTACTTTCGTCTTCGGGTGTGCGACAAATCTGTGGGTAACGTGCAGCCGACCGGGCAAATCCTCACCAGTCTGACAGTACTGTGTACTGTCAGGCCGAGGCCCATGCCGAAAGGGACGCAATTTGTCATCTTCCAGGCGCGGCGCCGCTTCTTCAGCTGCTTCTCCCGCACGATTGCGGTCTCTGTGGAGCCGTGCGCTTCGTAGTAGACCAGCTTGGCAACGCCGTACTTGGCCGAAAACCCTCCACTACCTTGCTCTTATGCTGCCACCCCCGCGTTGCCAGCTGTGAGGTCACCCCAATGTACAGCGTGGCGTTCCGTTTGCTGGCCAGGATGTAAACGCAGAACTGCTTGTCCATAGCGCCAAACGCCAAACTGGATTCCCACTTTCGCGGGAATGACGGCCATAACACCGAACCACGTTACCCACAAATTTGCACCCTTCGTCTTCCCGCCGGTTGACGTAGCTCCGTCACGCCCGTAGGCTGCAGGCACATGTTACTGCTAGCTCTAGTTCTGGTGGCTGGCGCGTTTGCGCTGTATACGCTGGTGCCCGCGCTGTTGCTGTACTGGATCTATCCGTGGCCGGTTTACGTGCTGCTAGCGGCGGCGGTGGGCGCCGCGGTGATGAGCCGGCGGCGCGGCTGGCTGCGCCCCGCCGCTATCGCCACCACCGCGCTCTTGGCTGGGTTGTTTGTGGTCTACTCGTTGCTCCAGTCGCAACTCCATCCCGCACCGCTTGCCGTCCGCGCCGGCGACGTGTTCCCGGAATTCACGCTCAAGACCTCGACGCAGGAGAGCTTTTCGCCGGCGCAGCTCAAAGACCGGCAGGCGGCGCTCTACATCTTCTATCGCGGCGACTGGTGACCCTTCTGTCGCGCCGAGCTCGGTGAGCTCGGGAAATACTACCAGCAGATCGAAGCGCAGCAGGTGAGACTGTTCGCCGTCAGCACCGACCTGCCGGAGGTGGCCGAGGCATTACGCCGGCGGCTGCATTGCAACTTCACCTTTCTCACTGACCCGGAAGGCAAGGTGCTCGATCTGCTCAACATCCGCCATCGCGGCGGCCGCAGGGCGGACCACGGCGACATTGCCTACCCGACCCAGGTGCTCGTCGGTCGCGACGGGATCGTGCGCTGGACCTACCAGTCCGATTACTACCGCGTCCGTGCCGCGCCCGAGCAGATCTTCGCCGCCATCGCTGCTCTACCACGATGAGGGGCGGGCCAACCGCTCTGTCTGGGAGCGCAGATCAACCGTAGCGGTAGCTGATTCCAAAACCGCCCGCCGGGTATTTCCAGGAGATATTCCCGAAGGGGCAGATCACGCGGCAGGTTCCGCATTCGATGCAGCTATCCCAGTAGATCGTGGTCCGGCCGTCGGCCTCCACGCGGTAGTTCTCCACCGGGCAGGTCACGGTGCAGGGCTTCGCCGTGCAGCGCAGGCACACGGCTTGGTCAGTGATCTTCAGATGCGGATCGTGTTCGTTGACGCGAATGACATCGAGCGCCAGCTGGTCGTCACGGCCGAGGATCTTTGGCGGACCGAGGTAGTCAGTCAGATTTACAGGCATCGCTCGCGCCCCATTCTATAGCAGCGCGCGGCCGAAGTCGGCGACGTCGCGCATGAACGAGAACACGCCGATCTCCGCCAAGAAGTGATCGAGCACATCGAGCTCGAGTTGGCGCTTGGGAATCTGGTAGTCGGCGTCCGTGGCGGCCACGGTCATCAGCTTCCTGGCCATCGCCGCCAGCTGCTGCGGATAGGAGCCGAACAGTCGAGGATGTTCTTCGGCCATAAGTGTCAGCCGCTGGTAGCGCTCCATATCCTGCCAGGCAAAGCTCTGGCGCAAGCGCTGCTCGTAGCGCCCGAGCGTGTGGGCGGAGAAGTCGCCGCGCTTGTGCGCCTCGATGATGGCCTCGGCGGCGAGCAGCCCCGAGGCCATCGCCATGTTGGTGCCCTCGTGGAATATCGGGTTGGCGTTGACCAATCCGGCGGCACCGCCGATCACCACCATGCCGCCGGTCACCAGTCTGGGAAGGTCTTGCGGTCCCAGCTCCGGGATCAGGTGCGCCGCGTATTCCTCCGGGCTGGTGCCACGCAGCAGGCGCCGTACGCACGGGTGCTGCTTGAAGGCATTGAGCAACTCCCGCGGTTGCTGCTGGCTTTGCTTGAGCGCGTGCAGCGGGCAGCCGAAGCCCACCGATAGGGTATCTTTGTTGGTGTAAATGAAGGCCGCACCCATGAGGCCCTTCACTGCCTCACCGCCGATGTATTCGATGGCGGCGCCCTCGTCGCCTTCGAGATTGAAGCGGTCTTCGATCACTTCTCGCGGCAGGGACACCACCTCTTTGACTCCGAGAATCACCGACAGTGGCAGCTCGCGGCGTAGCCCGGCCTGCTTGGCTAGCAACGAGTTGGCACCGTCGGCGGCAATCACCACGTTAGCGTAGACCTCGCCGCCCTCGCGCCGCGCACGCACGCCGACGATCTGCTCCTCTTTGCGCAGCACCTCGTCCACGACCGTCGCCGTTATCAACATCGCCCCGGCTTCCTCGGCTCGGCTCGCCAGCCAACGATCGAAGCGCGCGCGCAAGGCGGTGAACGAATGGTTGAAGTACGGCGGCTCGAAGTCGCAGAAGCGGAAGCCGGCGGACACCTCGTTGCTTTCCGACAGCAGCGCGAAGCGCTTCTCGACCACGTGCCGCTCGACGCAGCCCGAAGTGTGAAAGTCGGGGAACAGACGCGCCAGGATCGGGGTGTAGAGCACGCCCCCGAACATAGCCTTCGAGCCCGGCGCGTCGCCGCGCTCGAACATGACGACGCTGAGCCCAGCCTTGGCGAGCGCGTAGGCGGCGATGCAGGCGCCCGGACCGGCTCCCACGATCGCGACATCGAAGCGCTCGCTCATAGCGGCACGCTATCTCGCCCGGAGCCAAAGTTGAAGCGCCGCCGCCAAGATGTCCCGGCGGGGCGGCATGAAAACGCGCACAAGTGAGGTGACACTGGGCGCCGCACGATTGCGAAGCTGCCAATCAAACGCCTAGGTGAGCCGCACGAGATCGAAGGCGCCGCTTCTACGCCGAAACCGGCTTGCGGTCGGCCTTATCGACGAGGCCGTCGGCTGAGCGCAGGCTTCACCTCAACTCCCCAGCTGCATTGCCGCACTAGCCATCGCGGCTTGCAGTCGGCGCCCAAGCCGCTCGACGCCCCGGTGATCAGCGCGGTCTCGCCGTTGAGTACGGACATGCTTTTCTTCCCCTTCCCGTCTCGCGTTACCGTTCAGCTTTCATACCGATGGACCAATGGATGCGCATACTGTATGCACATGCTGCTTCTGGAGCAAGGACGACAGCGCTCGGCGAGGAGGGGAAAGTGCGAAGAAGGCAGAGCCGGCAGGGTACGGTCGCTAGCCGGCGAATCGCGGCGTACGCTACGGGCATTATAGCGATGGCAAGCGGCTGCGGCTGCGGCACGGTATATCTCGGCCGCACTCAGACGGTAACGCTCACCACTTCACCGGCGAGCGCGGTGGTATCGCTGGCAAACCTGGGAATGACGACGCCGGGCGAAGTGCGACTGCCGCGCAATCAACCGGGCGGGTGGGTTGTTTTTCGCGCTTCGGCTCCGGGCTATCAGCCCGCCTGCATGCTTGTGGGTGGTCGGCTTAAAGCTGCCTACATCGTTCTAGACGGGCTGTTCATGGGACTTCCCATGCTGGTCGATTTCATCGGCATGGGATCGCTCAACGCGTTGCGCCAGTACCCTGAGAGGGTGGCCCTAAAGCTGCGTCCGTTGGAACCGGGTGAGACGCCACAACCGTTACCCTCGGATGCTGAAGCCATCCGCTTTCGACGCCTCACGTGGGTCGACCTGTGCCAGCCTGACTACCTCACCTACGTGTCGGCACGCGCCGCACGCTGTGATTCACGGGCAGCGCGCATCGCAAGCGCAGATGGTGATGCCGCGAAGGTCTGGTGGACGTTCTATTGCGGCGAAGGGAGCTTCACCTGCTCCTCGGACCGCCGCTTCAGGCAGGTCACCTGCAACTGATGGGATGATTCAACCACGGAGCACGCGCCAGACGCGGCGAGCCGCCACAGCCCGACGCCCCACATGCCGAACTAGCCAGGCGTTTGCCCGCTTCTCGCCTTCGGGATAACCAGGGCACTCTATGAGCCGAACAAGTAAGCTTTATGACGACTGCCCGAACGCTGCGAGCGGCCCGCAGGCGAGCCCGGCGAGTCACGCACGAGCATCAACTGGTGTCGCATGAAGACACGACGGCTCAACGCCGATAAGCCGCATCTCTGGAAGGCCGACATCGCGGCATCCGTTGACCGCTTCAACCAGTGGTTCATGCGCTTTGCGCCTGAGGCGTTTCGTTCAACGCGGGTGGAAACGACCGAACACGTCAAAGCGGCTCTCCTGGCAACCAACGACCTACGTGCCCTAAATGCGGCCACCCTGAAGGCGAACCCAGGCGCGCTCCCCACACTCCGCATGTGCACTGCCCCGCCGCTCGCTGTCGATCGCCTCGTCGGATTGGCCGATGTGAGCAAGAATCTCGTTGGCCGGATGGAGAAAGGCAAACTGCCAGCGAAGATGTCGGACGCCGACCTCGACGCGGAGTTGGCGAAGGTATGCCGCATTCTCTCGCGGCTATTGGACCGGGACATGTTTCCGTGGCTGGCTAATCGGATGGCCCCGACCGGCCACGAGCGCGACCGGGCCTCAACGATTGTTGCCGATCGCCTTTGCAGTGCCGTGGCGAACCCGATCGTTCGGAACGCCCAAGAGCAACGACAGCTCGCGGCCATTGGCGAGTACCTCGACCACCGTGGGTACCGGAAACAAGCGCACCCGCCCTGCAAGCTGCTTATGGAGATGGAGCCGGGCACGTATGCCGTCCGCATGAATCTGGCCGTCGGAAGAGCCCTCAAGGTCAACCTCCCGGTCGACGTCGTGATCCAGCCCAGGCAACTTCGCAAGGACCGGCTACCAGTCCTCATTGAAGCGAAGTCAGCAGGCGATTTCACAAACACAAACAAGCGCCGGAAAGAGGAGGCGACCAAGATTCACCAGTTGCAGGCTGCCTACGGGAAGACCGTGACCTTCGTGCTATTCCTTTGCGGATACTTCGGCAGCGACTACCTGGGTTACGAAGCCGCGGAAGGGATCGACTGGGTGTGGGAGCACAGGATCGACGACCTGGCGAAGCTGGGATTGTAGGGCCAATGCTCGCGGGACCCGAGAACCTCGTCGAAGCCCGGCGACAAGCCGTCCAGGCAGCACTCGATTCGAGCAAGTCAGCTGCCGAGAGGAACCGCCTCGGTCAATTCGCGACGCCCAACGCGCTCGCAATCGATATCGCTCGTTACGTTCGGCTCGTCGCGGGCCGTCTCCTGTCGCCGGTCCGGTTCGCCGATCCGGCGATCGGCACGGGCAGTTTCTATTCTGCCGCCCTCGCAGTCTTCGGTCGTCAGCGAGTCGAAAGCGCGGTGGGCGTGGAACTCGATGCCGGCTTCTGCGATGCCGCACGCGACCTCTGGGCGCAGGCGGGTCTCAAGGTCGTCCAGGGGGACTTCACTCATATCGTCGCCGGACCTCGCCGCCCGGTGGCGCCTAACCTGGTCCTCACCAACCCTCCCTACGTGCGACATCATCACTTAGGGCGTCAGGACAAGGAGCGCCTGCAAGCGCTGGCATACCGGATGACCGGCGTCAGAGTGAACGGGCTTGCGGGCTTGTACGTGTACTTTCTCCTTCTCGCCACGGCGTGGATGGAAGATGGCGGCTATGCGGCGTGGCTTGTCCCCTCCGAGTTCATGGACGTCAACTATGGCGCGGCGCTCAGACGATACCTGACGGACTGTGTGACGCTGATCCGCGCTCATCGCTTCGATCCCGACGATGTGCAGTTCGGAGACGCCTTAGTGTCTTCGGTAGTTCTGGTGTTGCGCAAGGCGCTGCCCCCGCCCGCGCACGCCGTCCAGTTCACGTTCGGGGGCACGCTTGGTGAGCCGCACGCGAGCGACGCGATTCCGCTGCAGCAACTCCGCGAGTCTCGGAAGTGGACCGGGTACCCCAGCCACGCGCGCAACGACCGACGCCGGTCGAGCAATGGCGACGGATCTACTCTTGGAGACTTCTTTCGCATCCAGCGCGGCATTGCCACCGGCAGCAACAAGTTCTTTGTGCTCGATCGCTGCGACGCCGAGCGCCGCCGCATCCCGAAGCGCTACCTGCGGCCTATCCTGCCCAGTCCGCGTTTTCTCACGACGACGGTCATCGATGCCGACAAAGACGGCTACCCGCTCATCGAACGCCAGCTCTGCGTTGTCGACTGCGATCTCCCCGAAGCGGTCGTCCAAACCCGGCACCCGGCTCTGTGGGAGTATCTTCAGACCGCCGAGGCGCTGGGCATCAAGCGCGGCTATCTCGTTGGTAAGCGCAGCCCGTGGTACAAACAGGAGCGGCGCGATCCGGCCCCGTTCCTGTGCACGTATATGGGACGCGGCTCCGACCAGAAGCGGCCGTTCCGGTTCATCTGGAACCGCTCGCAGGCCATCGGAACCAACCTGTATCTCATGTTATATCCGAAGGCCGGTCTCGCGCGGCTCTTGCTGAGCCACCCCGATCGTGCCGCTGACGTGTTTGCTCTGCTCGGGCAGGTGACCGGTCACGAACTTCGCGGCGAGGGCCGAGTCTACGGTGGCGGTCTCAACAAGATCGAGCCGGGTGAACTCGCGCGCATTTCCGCGGTGGCGTTTGTCGAGCGGTGGCCGGAGCTCGGGTCCGCGGTGCCGCGACAGGGAGAGCTCTTCGGCGAGCGGGGGCGCGAAAGCAGTCCCCAGCGCCGAGCGGGTTGACTCGCCGCCGCCTCTTGCGTCGCCGCCGCCCTTGACGGATAAGGGCTGCGGCTCTTGCCGCCTTGTGGTCACAAATCGCGGCGGCCGAGACCATCATTCGGAAAGGAACATCCTATGGAGTTGAGAGAGGCGATCGGACGCAGGCGATCAATGCGGTTTCTGCTGCCCCACAAACCGGTCGAGCGCGAGAAGATTCAGCTCATGCTGGAAGCGGCGACGCTGTGCTCGTTCTGGGGCAACGTCCAGGCCCTGAAGGCGGTCGTGATCGAGCGCGCTACCGCACCCAAGGACGTCATCGAAGCGCTGCCGCCCGGGTCGGCCATCGCCGGCTTTCAGCTGCGCCTCGCCCCAGTGCTCATCGTTTGGTACTGCGACTGGAGCCTACTGGCGGTGCAGGGCGAGCGCTTGCACGAACTGGTCGAAGCGGGCGCCGTCGGCGTCGACAAGGAGCAGAGCCATCGGTTCCTCAACGAGACCCTGGTGCCGTTCTTTCAAGCCGGCATGGAGGGCATCAAGGCCGGCGGCATGACCGAGATGGACTGCGGGCAGGGCATTGCCCAGGCGACGCTGATGGCGTTCGAGCAGGGGCTCGGCACGTGCCTGATCGGCGTGCCGGCGCAAAAGAAACTCCGCCGCGCCCTCGCGCTGCCCGCCGACTGCAAAATCCTCGCGGTGCAGACCGTGGGCTACCCGGCCGAATCGCCTGAAGCCGGTGGCCAGCGCCCGCGCCTGCCGTTCGAGACCAAGTTCTTCCTCAACAAGGTGGGCCAGCCGTTCCCGCGCGACCTGGAAGTGGTCGAGGGCCTCAAGCGCGACAAGATGATCCAGGCGCAAGCGCCGCTGCCGTGGCGCCAGGAGGAGCTCGCCTATCTTTCCCGCGCGCTGGAGATCTCGCCGATCTTCGGCAACGAGGTCGCCGAGATGACGGAACACATCATGAAGGACATCATGGAGTCGTCGGAGTCCTGAACAGGACTTCCCACCACCAAGGGGGCGCGGAGGGCACAGAGTCGGAGGAACGCTTGCCGGCCAGCTCCGCGTCTCCATGCGTTGTTCCACCGGGAGGGTTGCATGGCTGATCCGTTTCCACGAGAGGTCTACATTGCCGGCGTCGGCATGACGGCGTTCGGGCGGCACGAGGGCAAACGCGTCGCCGAGTTGGGGCAGGAGGCGGTCAAGGCCGCGCTGGCCGATGCCGGCCTCGATTACTCCGCCGTCGAGATCGCGTACTGCGGCCACGTGCTACAGGGGACCACCGCCGGCCAGAAGGTCCTCTATGGCGTGGGCATGACCGGCATTCCGATCTTCAACATCGAGAACGCCTGCGCCAGCGGCACCAGCGCGTTGCGCGCCGCCGCGATGGCGGTGGGCTCGGGGATGGTGAAGGTCGCGCTCGCCGTCGGCTTCGAGGTGATGGGCCGCGGCGCGATTCCCACTGGTGGCGACGAACGGCTGGCCGCGGTCGGCCGCCAAGGCGTGCCGGCGCTGCCGGCCCTGTTCGCCAATCTCTTTCTCGAACACTCGCGCCGCTACGGCACCACCATCGAGCAACTGGCGATGGTATCGGTGAAGAACCGCAACTACGGCGCGAAGAACCCGCGCGCGCAATTTCACGACCCGGTCACGGTTGACGGCGTGATGGCCTCGCGTGAGGTGGCGCCGCCGTTGCGGCTGTTCATGTGTTGCCCGACGTCGTCCGGGGCAGCGGCTGCGGTGGTGACCAGCGCCGACGTAGCCCGCGGCACGCGCAAGCCCATTCGGATGATCGCCTCCGCCTTGCAGTCCGATCCGGCGCTCGATGGCAGTGATTCGCTCGCCGGCATCACCGCGATCAATACCAGCACCGCTCGGGCGGCGTACGCGCAAGCCGGCATCGGCCCCGAGCAGCTCGATTGCGCCGAGGTGCACGACTGCTTCTCGATCGCCGAGATCGTTCACTACGAGAACCTCGGCCTGTGCGCGCGCGGCGAAGGTGGCCGATTCATCGAGCAAGGGCTAGCCAAGGCACGAGTGAAGATGAGTACGAGCGGCGGCCTGCTCGCCAAGGGGCATCCCCTCGGCGCCACCGGCGTCGCCCAGGTGGTCGAAGCCACCGAGCAGCTGCGCGGCGAATCGGGCGAGCGACAGGTGCCGAACGCGCGCCTCGCGCTGACGCATTGCCAGGGTTTCGGAGGCGCCGTCGGCGTGCACATCTTCACCCAGGGATGAAGTTCCCACGCGGAGCAGGGGCATGACATTTGGTGAGTTGCTGGAACTGCGCGCCGCGGAGAAGGGCGGCGAAACCTTCCTCCTCTTCGACGATCAGCGCATCAGCCACGCCGAGCTGAACCAGCGCGCCAACCGGATCGCCAACGGCCTGGCCGATCTGGGCGTAGGCCCAGGGGTTGGCGTAGCGATCATGATGGGCAACTCGCCGGCGTGGCTGGCGGCCTTCTTCGCGGTGCAAAAGCTTGGCGCCTACGCGGTGCCGGTCAACATCGGCCTGAAAGGCGACGGGCTCCAGTACGTGGTGGATCACTCCGAGTCGCAGGTGATGATCATCGGCGCCGAGCTGCTCGGCAGCTTCGCCCCCGTGCGCGCCAACTTGCCGCGCCTGCGCCACGTGATCGTGGATGCCGGCGAAGCTCCCGGCACGGCGCTGCCGGCCGATGCGATTGCCATCGAGCGCCTAGCGACGGCATCGCCGGAGCGCCCGCCTTCCAATCCGCCGGCCGATGCGACTTGTCTGCTGCTCTACACCTCGGGCACCACCGGGCTGCCCAAGGCAGTGGTCATGCGTCACGGCGCGTTCAGTTTTGCCGGCGTCGGTATGTTCGCCCAGCTCGGCTATCGCCCCGGCGACATTCTCTACACCTGCCTGCCGTTGTTCCACGCCAACGCCCTCTTCCTCACGACGATGCAAGGCTTGTACAGCGGCTTTGCGGTGGCGCTCAGCCGCCGCTTCAGCGCCAGCCGGTTCTGGGACGAGATCCGCCGCTACGGCGCAACCAGCTTCAACGCGCTCGGTGCGATGATTCCGATCTTGCTCAAACAACCGCCGCGCGCCGGCGATGCCGACAACCCGGTGCGCCTGGTGTTCAGCGCGGCGACGCCGAAGTGGGCGTGGGAGGAATTCGAGCGCCGTTTCAACGTCACGATCTGGGAAGGCTACGGCGCGGTGGATGGCGGCGGCTTCATGTTGTTCAACTTCGGCAACGGCCCGAAGGGCTCGATGGGCTTGCCGCCGCCCGGCACCGAGGCCAGCGTGTTTCGCGACGACGGCAGCGAATGCGAAGCCAGCGAGGTCGGCGAGCTGGTGTTCAAGGTCGACGACGCAGCGGCCCGGCGCGTGACCTACTTGAAGAACGCACAGGCCTCGGACGCCAAGATTCGCGGCGGCTGGTTTCATACCGGCGACCTCGCCTGGCGCGACGCCGAGGGGTACTTCTACTTCGCCGATCGCAAGAGCGACTCGATTCGCCGCCGCGGCGAGAACATCTCGTCGTTCGAGGTCGAGAAGATCATCAACCAACATCCCGCCGTGCTGGAGTCCGCGGCGTTTGGCGTGCCGTCGGAGCTGGGCGAGGACGACGTGATGGTCGCCGTGGTCTGCCGGCCGGGCGCAACGGTGGCGCCGGATGAACTGGTGGCTTTTTGCACCGAACGCATGGCCCGCTTCATGGTGCCGCGCTACCTCGACTTCCGCGACGAGATCCCGAAGACCGAGACGCATCGAGTACAGAAGCAGCTGCTCAAGCGCGCCGGCGTAACCGCGACCACCTGGGATCGCGACGCCGGGCAGAAGCGGTCGGGATGACGCTCCACAAGCATTGAGCGGGTTACGCAGCGCGGCCTGTGGCCGCAGCCAAACGTGCCGTCAGAGGAGATGGATAGCGTTCTTCCAGCGCGGGTGGAGTGTGTCCGCTCGGAGCACCGTCCCCCCGGAGGGCGGAATGCCATGAGGTGGTTCCCACAGCGGCGGCAACGCCATCCAGACCCAGCGTGAACAATGTCCGCCGTTCACCCAGAGGCGGGCGCAGCGTCATACAAGGGGCGTTCCTCTGCAGCTAGTCAAATTGCTGACAGACGACAGCGTGTGGCATGCGAAACGGTCCGCGGCCAGTCCTGTCTCTGCCTTAGGGGCATGGTACGTGCACAGCGAGGTGAGGCAGCAAGCCTCCAATGAGCGGGAACATATTACAAGAAACGTTTCTGCACCTAGGGCCGCGGAAACCCGCGGCTAGACCGTTTCAGGCTGCCATGGCTCTCCCAACTCAGGCAGACAACCGCACGGACCGCTTCCTCGCTACCAATCGCCTTCTCGAGAAGCGAACGCGTGTCAGCCTGTGGGTCGCCCTGACTGGCACGATCCTGTTGGCGTTGCCCGACCTATTCTCCCCGGCCCAGACGTCGACGACCATCTACGTGGTGGACTGCGCCATGTTCGTGGTTGTTCTCCTGGAGTTCCAGGCACTCCGGGCTTTCGCCCACCAGCGGCTGGTCACATCGGTTGCGCTGTTCAACGTCTCCGCTGCAAGCGTCTCAATCGCCGTCACCGGCGTTCTCGCGCATGACATCGTGACAACGCCCCTGATGATGATCTTCAGCGTCATGCTCACCGCAGCTCTGCTGCCCTGGGGGCTGGGTCCGCAGCTCGCGGCGGTGGGAGTGGCGACGCTTACGACTCTGTGGAACGTGTACATGGCCACGGGCAGTCTCAACGCCATGGCCGGGTATCCCGGCATCGCCACCGCGCTCGCGTTCGGCACGTCGCTCTACATTGCCTATGAGTTCCGGCGCTACCGCGTGGAAATTGAGCAACGCACTCTGGCGCTGCGTAAGTCCAACACCGAGGTCCAGCACGCGAACGAAGCGTTGCAAGTCAGTGAACGGTACTTTCGATCGCTCATCGAGAATGCCTCCGATCTCATCTCAGTACTCGACTCCGACGGCACTGGTCGCTACCACAGTCCTTCCCATGCGCGCGTGCTCGGATACAACCCCGACGATTTCGTCGGCGGGTCGGCATTCCCGCTCGTTCATCCGGACGACCTCCCGCACATCATGGCGCTCTTCACCCGCGTCGTTCAAACACTGAGCGCCGCAGAGCCCTGGGAGTTCCGTATCCAGCATCAGGACGGCTCTTGGCGCATTCTCGAAGGCATCAGCAGGAATCTGCTCGATGACCCCGCGGTAGCGGGAATTGTGATCAATGCGCGCGACGTTACCGAACGCAAGCAGGCCGAAGAGGCGTTACGACGCAGCGAAGCACATTTTCGGTCGCTCATCGACAACGCCCTCGACCTCGTCTCGATCCTCGGAGCCGATGGAACATTCCGTTACGCCAGTCCGTCGAATGAGCGGGTCCTCGGACACAAGCCGGAGGACCTTGTAGGCCGGAATGCCTTTGACTTCGTTCACCCGGACGACACCGAAAGTGTCATGAAGGTGTTCACCACCGCACTCCGATGCCCAGGCGTGGCTCCTCCGGTCGAGTTCCGCTTTCGACACAAAGACGGCTCGTGGCGCTTTGTTGAAGCCATCGGGAACAACTTGCTCGATGAGCCGGGAGTGGCCGGAGTCGTTATCAATTCCCGCGACATTACCGAGCGCAAGCAGGCCGAGGCGGAAGTGCAACGGGCCATGACCGCCGCCGAGGCGGCCAACCGTGCCAAGAGCGAGTTCGTGGCCAACATGAGCCACGAGATCCGCACCCCGATGAACGGCATCATCGGCATGACCGAGCTGGCGTTGCAGACCACGCTCACCGTGGAACAGCGCGAGTATCTCCAGATGGTGGCCGCGTCGGGCGATGCGCTGATGACGGTGATCAACGATGTGCTCGACTTCTCCAAGATGGAAGCGGGCAAGCTCGATCTCGATGCCGTGGACTTCGACTTGCGCGACACCGTCGGCGACGCCATCCGGCCGCTGGCACTGCGCGCGCACCTCAAGGGATTGGAGCTGGCCTACGAGATACAGCCGGACGTGCCGGAGGTGCTCGTCGCAGACCCGCACCGCCTGCGGCAGATCCTCACCAACCTCGTCGGCAATGCGATCAAGTTTACCGAGCGGGGGGAGATAGTGGTGGAAGTCGGTCGCCAACAGTTGACGGTCGACGGTGCCGAGTCTTCCGTTTCCAGCCTCCCGGCGCCAATTGAATTGCACGTCGCGGTGCGCGACACCGGCATCGGCATTTCGGCCGAGAAGCGACAGGCGATTTTCCGCGCGTTCGAGCAGGCCGACAGCTCCACGACACGCAGGTACGGCGGCACGGGCCTGGGCCTGACCATCTCGCGGCGGCTGGTGGAGATGATGGGCGGGCGCATCTGGGTGGAGAGCGAGGTGGGCCGGAGCAGCACCTTCCACTTCACCGTGCGCTGCGCGGTGTCCACGCAGCCGCCCGCGCGCCAGCTGCTGCTGCCGGCAGACCTGCAAGACCTGCTCGTCTTGGTAGTGGACGACAACTCGACCAACCGCCGCATCCTCAATGAGATGCTCACGCATTGGCAGATGCGCCCGACGACGGTGGACGGGGGTGTAGCCGCGCTGGGCTGTATGATGCACGCGGTGGCGACCGGCCGGCCGTTTCCCTTGGTGCTCATCGATGCGCACATGCCCGAGATGGACGGGTTCGAGCTGGCCGATCGGATCAAGCGCACGCCCGAGCTGGCCGGCGCCACGATCATGATGCTGTCGTCGGCCGATCTGACGGGGGAAGCGGCGCGCTGCCGCGAGTTGGGCATGGCGGCCTTTCTGACCAAGCCGATCCGGCAGTCCGAGCTGCTCGACGCCATCCTGCTGGCGTTGGGGAGTGTCACACTCGCTTCACCCGGTGCTCTGCTCAGCTCGGAGTCGCCCCCACCGGCTGCGCGATCGCTGCGCTTCCTGCTGGCCGAAGACAACGCGGTGAATCAGAAACTGGTGGTGCGCCTGCTGGAGAAGCGGGGACACCACGTCGAGGTGGCGAACAATGGCAAAGAAGCGCTTGCTGCAGTTGAGCTAGACGCCTTCGACCTGGTGCTGATGGACGTGCAGATGCCCGAGCTGGACGGCTTCGAGGCCACCGCGGCCATTCGCGAGCGCGAGCAGACAACCGGTCGCCACGTCCCCATCGTCGCGATGACCGCGCATGCCATGAAGGGCGATGAGGAACGGTGCCTGCAAGCAGGCATGGATGGGTACATCTCCAAGCCGATCCAGGTCGAGAAACTCGTCGCGGTCCTTGCCCGATTCGTATCGACCGGAGAGCCGACCAGCGTCGAACACGGCGAGCAAGTCGGCGGCGCGCCAGCCAATTGCGGGTGAGCCGGCCCCGCTGGCGCACCGGCGGACGCGTGACTCTGCCCGGCAGCGCCATCGGTTGCTCGGCAGCAATCGCAGCAGCACCGATCCGACTTGTCTTAGCGCGGGCTGACGCCCGTAACCCAAAGCTCGACAGGGGTATTCCGTCATGCCCGCAATCCTTAGAGCCTGCCCCCGCGAAGGCGTGGGGCGGGCATCCAGGGGCGGTGGGGCTCCGGATGGATTCCCGCCTTCGCGGGAATGACGGAGGGGAATCTGCGCGCCGCGACAAGACTTTGGGCCATAGTAGTACAGAGCCTGTGAGGAAATTGGTGGCTTGGTGGCGCAGGCGCCCCCGCCTGCGCGGTGAGGCAGGCACGGGGGCCTGCCCCACCATGGTCTGGTTCTTGAGCGGGTGGCGTATTGCTCCAGTCCGGCGATTTCCTCACAGGCTCTCCAGCCTTGTTGTTGACGGATTCAGGGAGTATCGTAAGCTAAAAGTCGGCACAGTCGCGGGGCATCAGATCGCTGTCACTGCCAGCCAGGATATCCCTTGCCCCGCCGTTGGCGAGGTAACACCGGTGAAAGCTCGGAAACGGCATGATGCCAGGCGCTCAGCGAATGCCACCACCAGGACCGCTGTAACGCCGACGAAACCTTCGGGCCGAGCCGACGAGAAACCGCGCACACGCAACCAACGGTTGCGCCTCGGGCGGCAAGCCGGCCTCACCCGCAAGCGAGCGGAGGAGCAACCGGCGGAGAGCGAGCGGCTGCTACGCGCGATCGTGGAATCGGAGCCCGAATGCGTGAAGCTGGTCGCCGCCGACGGGACGGTTCTGGCGATGAACCCGGCTGGTCTGGCCATGGTCGAAGCCGACAGGGAAGAACAGGTTGTTGGTAACTCCATTTATAGCCTGGTGACCCCGGGGCATCATGCGACCTTCCAGGCGCTGAATGAAGCGGTATTCCGAGGGGAATCCAGGATCACGGAATTCACGATCGTGGGCCTCAAGGGCGCCCGGCGCTGGGTCGAAAGCCATGCCCGCCCATTGCGCAATGCGGAAGGCCAGATCATTGCGCAGCTGGCAGTCGCCCGCGACGTCACCGAGCGCAAGCGGGCGGAAGTGGCGCTCCAGCGTTCGGAGGAACGATACCGGTCACTCGTCGAGAACCTGAATGACGTTATCTTCACGGCCAACACGCTGGGAAATCTGACTTACATCAGCCCGGCGGTGGAGAGCGTGTGGGGTTATACGGCCCAGGAAGTCATCGGCGAGCCCTTCAGTCGCTTCGTCCACCCCGATGATCTGCCCGCCATACGAGTCAGCTTTGCGGCGACGCTGGTCGGTCTGCCGGAGTCAATTGAGTTCCGTGTCCTCGACAAAGACGGAGGGCTTCGCTGGATTCGCACCTCCACTCGCGCGCAGTTCGACAGGGATCACGCCGTCGGCTTCATCGGCATTGTCACCGACATCACCGAGCGCAAGCGCGCCGAGGAGGCGCTGCAAGAGAGCGAGGCGCGCTATCGCCAGCTGGTCGAGCTCTCGCCCGACGGCATCGCCGTTCACAGCGAAGGCAAGGTCGTTTTCGTCAACAACGTCGGTGTCAGCATGCTCGGCGCGACCGAGGCCGCGGATTTGATCGGGAAGCCGATCTTGGACTTCGTGCACCCCGATTATCGCGATCTTGTCACGGAACGGGTTCGCCACACGGCGTACGAACACCAACCCGCCAGCCCGGTCGAAGAGAAATTCATCCGGCTCGATGGTAGCGTGGTCGACGTCGAGGTGGTGGGCATGCCGCTCACGTACGGGGGCAAGCCCGCGGTTCAGCTGGTCGTTCACGACATCACCGAGCGCAAGCGGGCGGAGGAGGCGCTGCGGGCGAGCGAGGAGCGTTATCGCGAACTGTTCGAGAATGCCAACGACATCGTGTATACCCATGACCTCACTGGCAACTTCACCTCCATCAATAAAGCCGCGGAGCGAGTCACCGGCTACGGCCGTGAGGAAGCCGTTGGACGGAACATAACGGAACTCGTCGTTCCGGAGCACCTCTCGGTTGCCATCGAGGCGACCGCGCGCAAGCTCGCCGGAGAAGCGACTCCGCCCTATGAATTGGACATTCTCACCAAGGACGGCCGCAAGGTGCCGGTGGAGGTCAGCACGCGCCTCGTCCTGCGGGAGGGTAAGCCCGTCGGAGTGCAGGGCATCGCGCGCGATATCACCGAGCGCAAGCGGACCGAGGAGGAGATCCGCAGGCTCAACGCCGAGTTGGAGGAACGCGTACGGCAACGCACCGCCGAGCTCGAGGCGGCCAATCGGGAGCTGGAGGCATTCAGCCACTCGGTGGCGCACGACCTGCGCGCCCCGCTGCGGCATATTGATGGCTTCACCAAGATGCTGCTGGAGGACTGTGCACCACAACTCGACGCGCAGGGTCGGCAGTACTTACAACGCGTGCGAGAGGGCAGCCAACGCATGGAGGCGCTGATCACCGACCTGCTCGCGCTCTCCCGGGTTGCGCGGAGTGAGATGCATTGGCAGGACGTGGATCTGAGCGCCCTGGCGCGCACTGTGGCGGCCGATCTCCAGAAGACGCAGCCGGACCGGCAGGTGGAGTTCGTTATCGGCGACGGCGTGGTTGTGCACGGGGACGCCGGGCTACTGCAGGCGGCGTTGGAGAACTTACTCGGTAATGCGTGGAAGTACACCAGCAAACATCCGCGGGCACGGATCGAATTCGGCCGCACCGAGGAGCATGGGCAGCCCGTCTACTTCGTGCGCGACGACGGCGCGGGCTTCGACATGACGCACGCGAGTAAGCTCTTTGCCGCCTTTCAGCGCTTGCACTCCAGCGCCGAGTTCGAAGGCACCGGCGTCGGGTTGGCCACCGTCGCCCGCATCGTTCACCGTCACCGCGGCCGTATCTGGGCTGAGAGCGCGGTCGGACGGGGCGCCACATTCTTCTTCACGCTGTGAGGTGCTCGAAAGATGGTGAGGCAGGCCTCCGTGCCTGCCTGGTTGCGCAGGGAAGGATGCATTTTCTTCACGCCAATTGCTCCACACCAATTCGCCAAAGCCGCGGCACTTGGTGTATGAAGCGTCTGGTGGGCGCCGCTCACATTGAAGATGGCTGGCCCTGACCTTGAGGCCGTTCGCGCGCAGCTGCGTGAGGAGACCAGTCGTGTGCTCCTGCAGCGGATCCACGCTCTCCTCTGGATCGTTCTCTGCGGTCTCTTCCCCTATTCCCTCATAGACCCGTTCGTTTCCCCCGAGCTGGTTTTGCCCCTCTACCTGCTCAGAGCCATACTGGGCGCGGTCCTCATCGCGGGTTTGCTGATCTTACGACGTCATCCGACGAACGAGTGGGTAGTGTGGGTTGGGATGGTCAGCATCGCCGCCACGTGCTTCACGGCAGCGGTCTCGGGAGTGATCGTCAACGATGACAGTGTAACACCCATCCTCGCTGTCACCCTGGTGATGAGCTCTGCCGCCCTGCTTCCTTGGGGCATGGCGCCGCACGTCGTCACTATCGTGGTCACATTGGTGGCAAGCCTGTGGAATGTGTACGAGGCGCACGGAACGCTCCCCGGACCGAGTACGTATGTCGTCGGTGCGCTGGTCGGGGTCTGGATCGGGTCAATCTACCTCGCCCACCAGCTCGATCGTGACCGCTTCGCCCTAGCGGAGCACGATTGCGAACGCAGACGGGCGGAACAGGCCCTCGAGCATCGCGCGGAGTTCGAGCAGCTCGTCATCGACATCTCGCGGAATTTCATCAACGCGGCGCCGGCGGAAATCGAGAGCGGCATCACCACCGCCTTGAAGGCCGTGGGCGAATTCGCCGGCGTGGACCGCAGCTATGTCTTTCTCTTCTCCAACGAGGGTGCCACGATGGACCTTGCGTACGAGTGGGCGGCCAGCGACACCGACCTGCATCTAGAGGCCTTTCGCGGGTTGCCCGTCATGGCGTGGCCGTGGTTCATGGAGAAACTCCGGCGGTTCGAAGTGGTCCACACCCCGCGCGTGGGTGACCTGCCGCCTGAGGCCAACGCGGAGCGGGAGATCCTTCAGTCGCGGGGAACGCAATCGACGGTCAACGTGCCCATGGTATCGGGGCACTCGCTCGTTGGATTCCTTGGGCTCCGGTCGATGCGGTCGGAGAAAGCTTGGGAGCCCGAAAGCATCGCGCTGCTCAGAATCGTCGGGGAGATCTTCGTCAACGCGTTGGCGCGCAAGCGCGCGGAAGAGGCGTTGCGGGCGAGCGAGGAACGGTACCGTTCGCTGGTCGAGAACCTGAATGAAGTGGTGTTTGCGATGGACCGCGACGGCACGTTCACATACTTCAGCCACGCCATCGAGCGCGCGGGATATGCGCCTGAGGAAATCATCGGCCAGCCCTTCTCGCGCTTTATCCACCCCGACGATCTGTCCGCGCTGCAAGCCAGCTTTGCACGCACCTTGGCGGGCCAGCTCGAGCCAGCTGAGTTTCGCATCTTCGGCAAGCAAGGTGAGCTGTGTTGGTTTCGGACCTCGAGCCGCCTGCAGTTCGACTCCGGCGCAATGGTCGGCGTGACCGGCATCTTGACTGACATCACCGAGCGCAAGCGGGCGGAGGATGCCCTGCGGGCGAGCGAGGAGCGCTATCGCGAGCTGTTCGAAAACGCGAACGACATCGTTTACGTGCATGACCTGCGGGGTAACTTTGTTTCGATGAATTGGGCGGCCGAACGGGTCACCGGATACTCTCGCCACGAAGCGGTCACCATGCACGTCTCCGACGTGGTCGCGCCGGAGTACCTCCAGGCGGCTACCCTGGTCACCGAGCGACAACTCGCTGGAGAACGGGGCCCCATCACGTACGAGCTGGAAATCCTTGCTAAGGATGGCCATCGGGTGCCGCTGGAAATCAGCAGCCGCGTGGTTCTGCAGGACGGCAAGCCGATTGGGGTCCAGGGTGTGGCGCGCGATATCACCGAGCGCAAGAAGGCAGAGGCGGCGCTGGTGGCCTCGCGTGAACAGTTAGAACAGGAAGCGCAGATCTCCGCCGCGCTCGCCCGAGTGGGGCAGGAGTTGATCGCGTCGCTCGACGCGGCCGCGCTGCTCGACCGTTTGTGCCGGATCACCACCGAGGTGATGGGATGCGACTGCTGCCACACCTATTTCTTGCAGCCGAACGAGGATGTGTTCGTGCCGGTAGCGGGCTGCGGCGACACGCCGGAACAGTGGGAGGCGATCCGGGTCTTCAAAGTGCCCCGCGCCCTGCTCGCCGGCCTGGAGCAGGGGCTGGTGCACGGCGTCATGGCGCAGCTCCCAGGGACAGCCGCTGCTCTCATCGCAGCGCGGTACGGTGTCACGGTGGGTTTGGCCGCGCCGCTGCGGCGGGGCGGAGAAATCATCGGCATACTGGCCGCCGCCTATCGCGGTCGGCAAGAGCCCTTTACGTTGGAGCAGGAACGCATCGCGCGCGGTGTCGCGCAACTGGCCTCCTTCGCCTTGCAAAACGCGCGACTGGTTGCAGAACTCGAACACGCGAACCGGGTGAAATCCGACTTCGTGGCCACCATGTCGCACGAGTTGCGCTCGCCGTTGCACCAGATCATCGGCTACACGGGTCTCCTGCTCGACGGCGAGTTTGGCGGCCTGGCACCGCAGCAAGAAGACAGCCTGCGGCGGCTGGACAAGAGCGCGCGTGAGTTGCTCAATCTGATCAACAACACGCTCGATCTCAGCCGCCTCGAGACCGGGCGGGTGCCGCTGGAGTTGAAAGAGATCGGCGTAGCGGCCCTGCTCGATGAGATTGCGGCGGAGATGCGGCGGGTGATCGAGAAGCCGGGCGTCAGCTTCGAGTGGCAGGTGGACTCGCAGCTCCCGCGCTTGCGGACGGACCCCGTCAAGCTGAAGTTGATCATCAAGAACCTGATCGGGAACGCCGCGAAGTTTACCGAGCAGGGCCGCGTGACGGTCGCGGTGCGAGGCCGCAGGGACGGGGTGGAATTCGCGGTCACCGACACCGGGATCGGCATCACCGCCGAGGCGCGGGCGATCATTTTCGAGCCCTTTCGGCAGGCGCACGATACCACGGCACGCTACTACGGCGGCGCCGGCCTGGGCCTCTACATCGTGCGCCGGTTGCTCGACATGCTCGGAGGGACCATCGCCGTGGAGAGCGAGGTCGGCCACGGCTCGACGTTTCGTGTCTGGCTACCGCTCGACGCCGGGCCGACCGGCGGCGCGGCAAGCGTGGCTTCAGGACGGAACGACGTGACACCGGCGCGTTGCTGAGATAGATCACGATGCCAATGGCGCGTTTCGTCCCTGCGGCCGTGTTGGCCATCTCCCTCGATCAGGCAGCTGGCGCCTGGGCTGTGGTTGCCGAGTGCAGCTGCCACGAGCAGTGTCCGACCGAGCAACGCGGCGGGCCGTGCCTTCCGGGGTGCCCGGATTGCCTGTGCAGCGTCGAACTGGGCAAGGCCCGGGCCGCCTAGCTGCGAGCGCGGGCACAGGCGCAGCTGCTGCCGAAGGAGTCGAGCCTCCGAGACGAGGTCACTTCTCACTTTCTGCCGGAGCGGACCCACAGGCAACATCCGCATCCACAGACACCCTCCGCTGGCCGCCGAGCCACACGTACAGCGCCGGCAGGACGAGCAGCGTCAGCAGGGTGTTGCTCACGATTCCGCCGATGACCACCGTTGCCAGCGGGCGCTGCACTTCCGCACCGACACCCGTATTGACCGCCATCGGGATGAAACCGGCTGCGGCAACCAGCGCCGTCATCAACACCGGGCGCAAACGGAGCCGACAACCGCCGCGCACGGCGGCCTCGAGCGGCGTCCCAGCCTGTAGCCGCTGTTTGATGAACGTGACCAGAACCAGCCCGTTCAGGATGGCCACGCCGCTGAGCGCAATGAAGCCGATCGCCGCGCTGACCGTGAAGGGCATGCCGCGCCAGGCGAGTGCGGCGACTCCACCGACGGCGCCCAACGGAATGCCCGTGGCGACGATCAGGACGTCCCGCAAGGAGCCGAGGCTCACGTAGAGCAGCGTAAAGATGAGCCCGAGGGTGAGCGGCACCACAAACATGAGCCGGCGATTCGCTCGTTCGAGGTTCTCGAATTGACCACCCCAGTTGATCGTGTATCCGACCGGCAGCTTCACGTCAGCCGCAATGCGCCGCTGGGCTTCAACAACAAAGCCGCGGATGTCGCGCCCCCGCACGTTGCACTGCACGGTGATCCGGCGCCTCCCCCATTCGCGCTGGATGGTGGCCGGGCCTTCGGTGCGGGTGATGCGGGCGACGCTCTTCAGCGGCAGGATCGGCCCCAGCTGGGTGGGAATCAGCGTGGCAGCAAGCGCGTCCGCATCCGTGCGCTGGCGGTTCGGCAACCGTACCGCCAGGGGAAATCGTCGCTGGCCTTCGCGAATCTCCCCAACGCGTTTACCGCCGACGGTCTCGACCAGGTTCAACACGTGACGCGCGGGCACACCAAAGCGCGCGATCGCGTCGGGGTCCACGCTTACCCGTAACACCGGCTGCCCGGTGATCTGCTCGCCGGCCACATCCGCCGCGCCGGGGATGTCGAGCAGCACGCGTTGGATGTCGTCGGAGATGCGCGTCAGCGTGTCGAAATCATCGCCGAACACCTTGATGCCGAGGTCGGAGCGGATGCCGGCAATCATTTCGTTCATGCGCATTTCGATTGGCTGGGTGAAGACGAGGTTGACGCCGGGAAAGTCGCGGAGGTGGTCGTCAATGCGTGCCGCAAGCTCCTGCTGCGTGCGCGCCTTGGTCCACTGCTCACGCGGCTTCAATGCCAGAAAGATGTCCGTCAGCTCGATGCCCATCGGGTCGGTGGTGATTTCCGCCGTGCCGATGCGGCTCCACACCCGTCCGATTTCGTCGGGAAAACGCTCCAGCAAGAGCCGCTCGATGCGGGTATTCGAATCCGTCGCCTCTTCGATGGCGATGCCGGCCAACCGGACGACGTTGATCACCATCGCACCCTCGCCCAGTTTTGGAAGAAACTCCCCGCCCATGCGCAGCGCACCGATCAGTGCGAGGGCCACGAGCAGCGCCGCCCCAGCGAGTGTGACGGTGCGAAAACGCAGCGCCGCATCCAGCGCCGGCGCGTATGCGCGTTGTGCCAGTCGCACCAGCCACGGCTCCCGCTCGCGCGCCTGCTGCGGCAGACACAGACTGGCGAGCACCGGCATCAGCGTCAGCGAGAGCACCAATGAACCCAGCAGCGCGAAGATCATGGTCAAGGCCATGGGTTGAAACAGCTTCCCCTCCACGCCCTGCAGCGTGAGGATCGGCACAAAGACGATCAGAATGATCAGCTCGCCGAACATGGTGGGCGTCCGCACTTCGATGGCGGCGTCCCGCACGACGTCGAGTCGCGAGCGGGCGCGCCGCGTGGCGAGGTGGCGCACGCAGTTCTCCACCATGATGACCGAGCTGTCGACAATCAATCCGAAATCAATTGCCCCGAGGCTCAGCAGGCTGGCGGCGATACCAGCCTGCAACATGAAACTCCCCGCGAATAGCATCGACAGCGGAATCGCCGCAGCCACGACGAGCCCGGCACGGAGCTGTCCGAGAAAGGCGAACAAGACGGCGACAACCAGCAGCGCGCCCGCCAACAGGCTGTGGGTGACCGTCTGGATCACGCGGTCCACCAGTTCCGTGCGGTCGTACACGGCCGTTATCCTCACGTCGTCCGGAAGTGCACGCTGCACCTCGGGCAGCCGCGCCTGCAACTGGCGGGTGACGACGTGGCTGTTCTCACCCATCAACATGAACCCCAATCCCAGCACCACCTCGCCCTTGCCGTCCGCGGTCACGGCGCCGCGCCGGATCTCGTGGCCGATCTGGACGTCCGCCACATCGCGCACGCGGATGGGGGTGCCGTCGTGCGCGCTCAGCACGATGTTGCCGATCTGCTCCACATCGGTCACCAGACCGATGCCGTGCACCAGCGCCGACTCGCCGGCGCTGACGACCTGCCCCCCACCAACCGTCTGGTTGTTCGCCTCCAGTGCGGCGAACAGCTCCTCGATGGTGAGCCCGTGCTTGATCAAGCGCTCGGGTTCCACGACGACGTGAAACTGCTTTTCGAACCCGCCCCACGAATTCACCTCGGCGACACCGGGTACCTTGCGCAACTCGGGCTTGACGACCCAATCGTGCAGTTCGCGCAGCTCGGTGAGCGAGCGCTCAGGGTTGGTGGTCGTGAGAATGTAGTGAAACACTTCGCCCAATCCTGTAGAGATTGGCCCAAGCTGTGGCTTGCCCAATCCTTCTGGAAGGTCGACGCTCGACAAGCGTTCGCTCACCACTTGGCGTGCCAAGTAAATGCTGGTTTGGTCGTCGAACGTGGCGACCACCTGAGAGAAGCCGAACTTGGAGACCGAGCGGACGTTGGTCAGACCCGGCAGCCCGCTGATAGCGAGCTCGACGGGCAGGGTGATCTGTTGCTCGATCTCCAGCGGGTTGAGCGACGGCGCGCTCGTGTTGACCTGCACCTGCACGGGCGTGGTGTCGGGAAAGGCATCGATCGGCAAGCGACTCAAGGCTCGCCCGCCGATCGCGGCGAGTGCCACCGCGAGCAGGCACACTAGCAAGCGGTTGCGCAGGGAGAATGAAATGACCCAGTTCAACATCGGGTGCCTCGCTCACTCATCCACGCACCCGGCGCCCAGACGCGATTTGAGCAACTCGGACTTCAACACGAAGCTGTGTGCAACCACGATACGGTCCTCAGGGCGGAGCCCAGCAAGGATCTCCAGCCGGCCGTTATGCTGCGCGCCAATCCGAAGCGCGCGCGCTTCATAGAGATCTTCCTCGATCTTAACGAACGCGAAGGGCTTCCCGTCGAGTTGCTGGACCGCAGACGTCGGGATCACGAGCGCTCCCTCTGAATGGCCCGTGAGAATGCGGGCACGCGCAAACATCCGCGCCTTCAATGCCCCGTCTGCGTTCGCCACCTCGGCGCGCGCTTGCGCCATCCGCGTACGCTCGTCCAGCTGCGGCGAGAGCCAGGTGAGTGTTCCCGTGAAGGTTTGCTCGTGCAGCGCTTCGACGCTCAACTCAACCTGCTGGCCGAGCCGCACGTGCGCGAGCTCGGACTCGGGGATGTTGAGCATCGCCCACATCGCCGATCGGTCGGCCAACGTGAAGAGGGCCTTCCCTGACTCGACGAGGGCACCGCGGACGGCATTGCGCTCAACGATCTCGCCGGCAAACGGCGCGCGGATCTCCAGTACGGAAGTCCCCCTTGCCTCGGTGGCGACTGCCTCGATCTGTTCCTCCACGAACCCGAGCGTCGTCAATTGCTGGCGCACCTGCTGCACCACGGCGACTGCGGCGCGGTGGGCGGCCACGGCCTCCTGCAGATCTTTTTCCGAGGAGACATGCTCAGCCCGGAGCCGCCGCTCGCGTTCCAGGGTCTGCTGCCTCAAGGCGGCGTCTGCGATTGCCCGCAGGTAACTGCTCTTCGTCTCGGCAATGGCAGCCGACCAGATCGTGGCGAGCCGGGCCCCTTCTTCGACGCGCTGACCAAGATCGACTTCAACACCATGAATGATGCCGTCGACTGGTGCCGCCACGTGCGCCAGCTTGTTTAGATTGAAAGAGATCTCCGCGTAGCATTCGACTGCGTCACCGATAGCCCCACTTTCGGGGGCTGCCGTTTGCACGCCCGCTTTGGCAGCCGACTCGGCCGAGGCAAAGCGGATCTTCAGGCCGTGACCGGGCGCCAGGGCGGACACCAATTCGGGATGGCAGATGCCGCATTCGGACTCGGGCACGCGGTGCTCGTTGCACAGGAGCGATTCTGCCGCGGGTTTCGGCTTAGCTTCTGCCAATTCCGGATGGCAGATGGTGCACTCATCTTCGTACACGTCGTGCTCATTGCACCACAGCCGTTTGGGATCGCGCGTCGGTTGGGCGTCCGGTTCCGAGTGCGCGCGCTGTTCGCGTCCATGATCGTCTGCGTGCGCAGGGGCGCCACAGTCGCACCGAGGGACAAAGGTAATGAGGGCTGTCGCCAGCAACAGTCCGTAGCGGGCAAGGGCTATCGGCGTTGATTTCATGCGTTGCCTACCTCCCGGGAACCATTCAGTGGTGCTAGTATCAGCGCGGCCAGTACATCACGATGCTCACGCCGCCGAGGGCAATGGCCGCGCCGAGCAGGTCAAAGCCATCAGGTTGATTGCCATCCAGCAGCCATCCCCACAGCAGCGAGAGCACGATGAAGAAGCCGCCGTAAGCGGCGTACGTGCGCCCAAAGTGCGCCGGCTGAAACGTTGGAATCACACCGTACAGCACGAGCACGACACCGCCCAGCAGACCGAAGAGCGGTGACCACCCCGCACGCAACCACTGCCAGACCAGCCACCCACCGCCGATTTCACAGGCCCCGGCCAGCACGAAGAGCCCCACGGAGCGCAGCACCTCGAAGCTCATGTCGAGACCTCTAACGCCGCATCGCTGCCGTGGAAGATCCGGTACAGCCCGGGTAAGACCAGCAACGTCAGCACGGTTGAGGACAGAATCCCCCCGATCACCACCGTCGCCAGCGGGCGCTGCACCTCGGCGCCCGTCCCCGTCGCGATGGCCATCGGAACAAATCCCAGCGAGGCCACGAGCGCCGTCATCAGTACGGGTCGCAGCCGCGCGAGTGCTCCGGTCATAATAGCCGTGTCCAACGGCACGCCCTCCGCACGCAAGGCCTTGATGAACGTGATCATGACGAGGCCATTGAGCACCGCCACGCCGGAGAGGGCGATGAAGCCGACGCCCGCCGAGATGGAGAGCGGAATATCGCGCAGCCACAGCGTAAGTACCCCGCCCGTCAGTGCCAGCGGCACACCGGTGAACACCAGCAGTGCGTCTTTGACAGCACCGAAGGTCACGAAGAGTAACAGGAAGATCAGCAACAGCGCGAGGGGCACGACGATCTGCAAGCGTTTGGTGGCGGAAATGAGCTGCTCAAACTGCCCGCCCCACGTCGTCCAGTAGCCGGGAGGGATTTCAACCTGCTGGACAATGCGCTGCTGCGCTTGGGCCACGAACGATCCGAGGTCGCGCCCGCGCACGTTGGCGGTGACGACCACCCGGCGCTTGCCGTTCTCGCGGCTGATCTGGTTCGGACCGGGAGCGATGGTAATCTTGGCTACCGCCCGCAGCGGAATGAACGCCCGCACTGGCCGCATCAACGACGGGAGCCTCACGGTCGTTGCCCGCCAATCCGCCCCACCCGTGTCGCTCTCGACGGCGGGCAGGGCGATGGGGAGCCGTTCGATCACTTCCGGATTGGTTCGCAAGTCCTCGGGCAGTCGCACAATCAGCTCGAAGCGGCGGTCGCCCTCGAACACCTCACCGGCCGCCTTGCCGCCGAGCGCGATCTCGATCACCTCCTGCACGTCGGCCACGTTGAGGTCGTACCGGGCCATCGCGTGTCGTTCGAGCCCGACCGTCATGACCGGCAGGCCGGTGACCTGCTCCACCTTCACATCCGCGGCGCCCGGGATGTCCCGCAAGACACGCTCTACCGCTGTTCCCGTTTCCAGCAACACCTGCATGTCATCGCCAAAGATCTTGACGGCAACGTCGCTTCGCACTCCTGCGATCAGCTCGTTGAAGCGCATCTGGATTGGCTGGGTGAACTCGTAGTTGTTGCCCGGGATGCTCTGCACCGCTGTCTCCAACTCCTGAACCAGATCCGCCTTAGGCTTGCGCGGGTTCGGCCACTGATCGCGTGGCTTCATGATCACAAAGCCATCGGCCACACTCGGCGGCATCGGGTCGGTAGCGATCTCAGCCGTACCGATCTTGGCAAAAACGGTCGTGACCTCCGGAACCGTCTTGAGCCGCCGCTCGAGCACGTGCTGCATGTCGACGGCCTGAGAGAGGCTGGTGCCCGGAATGCGCAACGCGTGCAGCGCGACGTCACCTTCGTCGAGGCTTGGGACGAACTCGGTCCCCATGCGGTTGGCCAGCAGGCCGCAGAGCACCACCAGCACGGCCGCGGCCACAGCCACGGGCACCCGCCAGCTCAGGCAGATCCGCAGGAGCGGCCCGTAGACAGCCTTTGCGAGAAGGATGATAGGGCTCTCTCGCTCCGAAACCTTGCCCGAGAGAAACAAGGCGATGGCGGCGGGAACAAAGGTGGCGGCCAGGAGCATCGCTCCCAACAATGCAATGACGACGGTGGCGGCCATCGGATAGAACATCTTGCCCTCGACGCCGGTGAGCGTGAGGAGCGGAAGGTAGACGACCATGATGATGAAAACGCCGAAGAAGCTGGGTCGGACCACCTCCCGCGTCGCCACGCGTGCGACCTCCAGCCGTTCGGTGACCGTGAGCAAACGCTGGCGGCGGTGTTGCTCCTCGCCGAGTCGGCGGATCGAGTTCTCAACGATGATGACGGCGCCATCGACGATTAAGCCGAAGTCGAGCGCCCCCAGGCTCATCAGGTTGCCGCTGATCTGGTTCTGCACCATGCCCGTAATCGTGAACAGCATCGCCAGTGGAATCACGGCGGCCGTGACGAGGGCAGCGCGGATGTTGCCGAGAAGCAGAAAGAGGATGACGATCACCAGCGCAGCGCCGGCAGCAAGGTTCTCCTGAACGGTGCGGATCGTGGCATTAACCAGATCGGTGCGGTTGTACACGGTCTTGGCCACCATCCCGGCCGGCAGCGTGCGGTTGATCTCCTCCATTTTCCCGTGGACGCGCTCGGAGACGGTCCGGCTGTTCTCTCCCATCAGCATGAAGACCGTGCCCATCACCACCTCGTCACCGTTCTCCGTCGCCGCGCCGGTGCGCAGCTCCTTCCCGAGCACCACCTTCGCGACGTCCTTGACGTGAATCGGCACGCCTTCGTGATGGCCGACGATGATCTCGCGGATGTCTTCGATTGTCCCCACCTGCCCGGGCGAGCGGATGAGGAACTGCTCGCCGTTGCGTTCGACGTAGCCAGCTCCCACGTTCGCGTTGTTCCGCGTCAAAGCTTCCATCACGTCGCGAAAGCTCAAGCCGTACGCCAGCAGCTTTTCCGGATGCGGGTTCACGTGGAACTGCTTGACGTAGCCGCCGATGGTGTTGACCTCGGTGACGCCGGGGATGTTGCGGAGCTGTGGCTTGATCACCCAGTCCTGAATGGTACGCAGATCGGTCGGCGTGTACGGTTCTCCGGCCGGCGTGCGAGCGCCGTCCTCGGCCCCTACCGTGTACATGTAGATTTCCCCGAGGCCGGTTGCGATCGGGCCCATCGCCGGCTCAATGCCGGGCGGGAGCTTGCCCTTCACCTCCTGGATGCGCTCGCTGATAAGCTGGCGGCCGAAGTAGATGCTGGTGCCGTCCTTAAACACCACGGTGACTTGCGAGAGCCCGTAGCGGGACAAGGATCGCGTGTAGTCGAGCTGCGGCAGGCCCGCCATGGCCGTTTCGATTGGAAATGTGATCCGCTGTTCGACTTCCAGCGGTGAGTAGCCGGGCGCCTCGGTGTTGATCTGCACCTGGATGTTCGTGATGTCCGGTACCGCGTCGATGGGGAGCCGCTGATAGTTGTAGATCCCCAGAACGCCCACCCCCAGCGTGGCGAGCAGCACAAACCAGCGTTGAGCGATTGAAAACCCGATGAAGAACTCGAGTATGCGCATGCGACCCCCTCCTCAGTGATCATGGGTGGCGCCGGCCTTGCCGAGCTCGGCCTTCAGAACGAAGCTGTTTTCGGCGGCGTAACGTTGACCCGCACCGAGCCCGGAGAGCACCTCCACCCACTCGCCGTCGCGCCGCCCCTGATCCACGGGTCGCACCTCGAAGAGATCGTCCACGCGGATGAACACTACATCCCAAGCCCGAAACGTCTGCAGCGCGCTGGCTTTTGCCGCAACCGGAACGGTCACCTCCTCGACGATCACTTCCGCACTCACGAAGAGACCCGGGCGCCATTCGCCGGTGGGATTTGGTAACTCCACGCGGGCTAGCATCGTCTGCGTGTTCGATGCGCCGAACGGCGAGAGATAAGCAATCGAGCTTTCGGCTTTCGGCAGTCCCTCACCTGCGTCCAGAACCACGCGCTGCCCGACTTTGACCCGCGCAAAGTCCTGCCGGTAGACGTTGAGGTCCACCCAGACGGTGCTCAGATCCGCGACCACGTACACGTCCTCGCCTTCGCCGACGAACTCACCCGGGCTGACGTGCTTCTTGATGACCGTCCCGGCCAGTTGCGAGCGCAGCTCGTAGGACTGGAGACTTTCGTTGCTCTGAATGACTGCCAGCACTTCGCCGTTCTCCACCCGATCGCCCAGGCGCTTGCGCGCTTCCTTCACGATGCCGGGGAAGCGCGGGATGAGGTGCGCCATACGATCTTCATTGGCGACAATCTGTCCGGTGACCCGTAGCTTGGTGCGCAGCTTTGTCGGGCCGGCGGTCTCCACCGTGATGCCCGAGTCCCGAACCGCCTCGTCGGTGAGCTGAACGCGACCTTCGTACGAGCTGTACTCCCAGTTTGCCGTACGCCCGTTTCGCTCCGCGCTAACCTTCACGTCGAAGGAATGCGGTTCGGACACCACCTGATCGCCGAGCAAGTAGCCCTCGCGCGGCGTGAAACGGAGGCGATTCACCTCTCCACCAAGCCGGTGCAGCTCGATTGCGAGCTGCACCTCGGCGGGATCGACCGGACGATCCGCTTCGTAAGAGTAGACACGGAATTGCGGAGGTACACCGCGTTCGAAGATCGTCACCTCGACGGCAAAGTCTTTGTTCCGCAGAAGCCGCCCCCCGTGCGGTCCCTTCGCGTGATCTTCCTTCGCATGCGCGGCCTCAGCGTGCTCGCCCTGCACGTCGCGATTTCCAGTGGGCGCACCGGCTTGCAGGATGACGGCGGCGAGACCCGCCCCGACGATCAAGACAATGACTACTCCAACGAGTTGGCTCTTGCTCATGTCAGTCCCTTTCGCGCTGGTCAGGGCCGTCCTCTACCTGCATCGGTTCACCGATCAGCCGCTCCACCGCCGCGAGCGCCGTGTGGTAGTCGACGAGCGCGCGAACGCGCTGCACGCGCGCGGCGATGAGCGTGCGTTGCGCGTCGAGCACGTCCAGGTATCTGAACCGCCCTTCCCGGTAACCCGCAGTGAGGATGTCGAACGCACCCTGCGCGCTCGGCAGGACCTGCGCGCCAAGCGCCGCCACCTGATCGTGCGCCGTCGCCAGCGCCTGGTAGGCGGTCACCAGCGCCGCCGTGACGCCGACCTCGGCGGCGCGCCGCCCCTCGCCCGCCTCCGCTAGCTGCCGGCGCGCTTCGAGAATCGCTCCCTGGTTGCGGTTCAGGAGCGGCACTGGGACGGAGAGCCTGAACACCAGCGCGTTGTCGTCCGGCCCGCTCAGCCGCCGGTAGCCGGCGCCCGCCGTCACGTTCGGGACCGCCTTGCTCTCTTCCAGCGTCACCGTGGCCTGGCGCTGCGCCAGCTCGCTCGCCCAGCGCGCCAAGTCGGGGGTCTGCGCCAGACGCTGGCGGAGATCCTCTAGGGGCGGGACCGGGTGCACGACCTCCAGCGCTCCCTCAGCGGCCGCGAACCGCGGGGCGGTGCCGCCCCACTGCGCCGCCAAGCGTTGGCGCGCGACCTCGAGGCGCTGGCGCGCCTGGCTCCGCTCGATCTCGGCGCTGGCAAGCGCCACCTTCGCCTTCGTCACCTCGACCGGCGAGGCGCTGCCGGCCGTGACCCGCGTCGCAGCGGTCTGCACGACCTGCTCGCCGAGCCCCACGGCCTGGCTCGCCAGCTCTAGCTGCTGCTGAGCGCCGACCACCTCGACGAATGCTTGCGCCGTTTCGGTGAAGACATCGAGGCGTTTGACTTCGTAGTCCCACGCCGCCACATCGCGCGAGAGGGCGGCTGCGCGCAAGCGCGCCGCTCGCTTGCCGCCGAGCTCTATGAGCTGGTTCAACTCGAGAGTCGTTTGCGCCTGATCCACCCCACGAAACGAGCGCGAACCGCCAATGTCCTCTGCGGTGAGCGCGGCCTCAGGGTTGGGCCGCAGCCCGGCCTGCAGCACCCGCGCTTCGCTCGCGCGGACCCGCCACGAAAACGCCGCTAGCTCTGGGTTGTGCGCCAGCGCCAGCGCGAGCGCCGCGCGCAGCGCCAGCGGCCCGGTTGGTTCCTCCGGCGCCGGCTGCGCCGCACTCGGAGGCTCCGCCAGCGGCTGGAAGGGCCCCAGCTCCCTCCCAAGCGAGCGCGGTGGTACCCCGTCTTGTCCTTCGCCGGAAGATCCCGCGGCGACCTCTCCGGCCGCCGGCAGCACCGCGAGCAGCAGCACTACGGCCGCAATCGCGAGCGCCACGAGGGGTGAGCGGTGACGAGGTGTGTGCGTGATCACTGGTGTGCTCCTTGTTCGAGCGGCTGCCCGACGGCGCGCTCCAGCGCGGTACGGGCGAGCCAGTAGTCCCACAACGAATCGAGGTAAGAGAACTGGGCATTGACGAGGTCGTTCTGGACGACGACCAACTGCAGCAAGTCGATCTTGCCCTCACGGTAGGCGGTTTCGACGAAGCGAAAGTTCTCGGAGATGCGACTGACCGCGTCGGCTTCAAAGACCTGCACGGCTTCGGCCGCCGCCTCATAGCTGCGGTAGGCGTCGCGCACTTCGGCTTGCACAGTGAGCGCCGTGCCCGAGCGGGCGTATGCCGCTTGCGCACGCTGCCCGGCGAGGGCCGTCAGCTCCGCTTGCCGCCGGTCAAATAGCGGGAGGGGGATGCTGATCTGGCCACCCACGATGCGGTCACGGCTCCCAGCCGTTTCGGTCTCCTCATCGTATGTCCCCCGCAGGGTGGGGTTCGGCACGATCAGCCGCTTGGTGAGGCTCGTCTCCGCGTCGACACGTTCAATCTCGGCGTCGCGCGCGTGAAGATCTGGGCGAACCCGTAGAGCTGTCTCCAACAACGTGTCCACGGGGGTCTTGATCGGGTGCACGGAGAGATTCCCGGCAATCTCAACCGTGCCGAGCGGGTCGTTGCCGAGCAGACGCTCGATCTCACGCAAAGCGTTGCGATGATCCCGCTCCGCGGTCAGGGTGTCCTTGCGCGACTGGCTGTAGCGAACGACCGGGAGGTTGGCTTCGAGCTTCGGCACCTTGCCACTGCGGAACCGCTCCGCTGAAGCGTCACGGAGCCGGCGGTTGAGATCCTCGACTTGGCGGAAGAGCTGCAGCCGGCGCTCAAGGTAGAGCACCCGGTAGAAGGCCTCTCTCACCTGTGTCAGGACCAGCCGCTCGGCGTTGGCGATCTCGGCCTCGACGCGGGCGAGATGGCGGTCTGCTTCGTCGATCCGCTTGCCGCGTTGGCCGGCGACTTCGAACTCAAGCGACACACCTCCCGTTCGCTGGGCGTCGCTGCCGCCGGCGTCGAAGCGGCGCTGCGCGGCACCGCCCTCGATCTCGGGATTGAACTGGTTCCAGTACCGAGCCTTCACCAAACGCCCGCGCGCGATCTCGGCTTCCTGTCGAGCCGACAGGAGTTCGGGGTTGTTCTGGCGAGCCATGTCGAGCGCGCGGTCCAACGTGAGCGGTTCTGCGCTCGCCGCGGCAGTGCCCACGGCACACGCCAATAGGGGTACGGTGACGAGGAACTGTATTCTTCTGACCATGCTGCACATGCTCTCCTGTCTGTCCTGTCGCCTCGCGTGGAAAAAGAATCGCCGCGGGCGATGTGTGGGGCCGTTGCGTGGACGCACCACGGCTCCGGCGCCGGCGACCGCAATGGTCGGGCGCCACTCAACAGCAGGGGCGATCAGCAGCGATCGACGGTGGTGCGCAGGTGGCGCGGCCGCCGTTCGTGTGGAGCAGTTGCGACGGTGGAAATGCCGCTCGCAGTCAGGCGCGCGACGCCAGTGGTGACGGCATCCACTGGGAGCGATGGCATCGCCGGGGTGTGGGCGTGACGGGTAACGACTGTCTTCAACGCCGGGCCGCTACCGAGTCGGGTGTCCGTGCACCCCTGGCCGCAGCCATCACCAAGGGGATGGCCAATTTCGCTAGCCGCCGGAGCGGACCCCGGGATACAGCAGCTCGCGTCGACCAGTTCGATGTCCCAGTGCCCGCCTGGGCCGACACAGATTATCAGCCGGGGCAGCAACCCCAGGCAGAGAAACAGGCCCACGAGCACGGGCGAGAGGCGACTGACAAGACGGACTCGGCGCATCCGCCTAATTGGATACGCTACCGCCATGCCAAGAGCAAGCAGGTCCAAGCCGAGTTGAACGCTTGGGGTGTGCGACAAATCTGTGGGTAACGTGCAGCCGACCGGGCAAATCGTCACCAGTCTGACAGTACTGTGTACTGTCAGGCCGAGGCCCATGGCCGAAAGGGACGCAATTTGTCATCTTCCAGGCGCGGCGCCACTTCTTCAGC